>JAFUKO010000002.1 GCA_017473555.1 Ruminococcus sp.
GCTGATCCTTACTGTGCTTGGCAGAAAGGCACTAACGAAAATCTTAACGGTCTGTTACGCGAGTTTTACCCTAAAGGACGAAATCTTTCGAGGGTTCGCCCTAAAACATTAAAAAAGAACCTGGCGTTGATTAACGCCAGGACCAAGAAAGTTTTAGGTTTCAAAAAACCAGTTGATTTGTTTATGAATCATCTCGAAAAGTGTTGCACTTAGTTTGACAATTCATCATCTGTTTTCAGAAAAAATTTCTTAAACTCAGGCGGTATCCGTATACAAGAGTAATCAATCGGAAATTTTGTTTAACCAAAAACAAAAGGTGGATAAAAATCCACCCATAGTTTCACATATAATCAACTTACACTATCAAGAATAATTGACAGCACATCACTTTGCTCTAGGTTGAGTATCGAGGAGAATTCTGAGCATAATAACTTTGAACACTCCTTGTAAATTCGCTCGTCAGCCTTTTGAAGATGTTTTCCGCAGTCTGAGAGTTCGAGAAAACGTGAATGAAGAGTTCTGAAAAGAACAACAATCTGCTGAATGTCGCCATCGTTCAAAATCGCATGAAAACACTCGTTTCTCTCGAGGTTGTTTTCTATCCATGAGAGCTGTTCACCCTTCACTTTATTCAGCATAGATTTAAGCTCTTTTTGAGAAGGCACAGCCCGCATACGTGATGTGAGCTTTTCGTTATCTATCGGAACGTAAATTACAGACTTATCCGTATCAACAGGCTTAAGCACATAATATTCACGCACAACACCTGTGAGCTCATTTTCTACAATATCAGTGATTTCACAAACACCAGTTGCTCCGTAGATTACCCTATCTTCAACACTGAACATAATGCCCTCCGAATCGTAAGATTTCTATGTATATATTTTAACATTTTCAAACAAAAAATGTCATAGGCAAAGTTCACAAATAACAGGCGAATTTATTTATCTTTTGGCAAGAAAAACTGCCACTGTGTTGATACTACGAAAAAAGGTGCAGGTCACTATAATACAAAAAAAGGATTCCCTGTAAAAGGAAATCCCTAACCAATGTCATGCCTCGTTTAACCTTGCTCCTCTTTCAAATCTCTTCTGTTCCTTGCTCTCTAGCTAAAATCAAAAACACAATTTTTGATTTCTTAACGCGAAAGCTCGGTCACATTGAGATTTTAAAGGCTCGGTTACTCGGCACTTCGTTTTGGAGCTGAAGACGTGAATCGAACACGCGACGTCGTCGTCACAAAACCTTTCGATTTCAAGTTGTCTTTTTGACGACTCTCTATCTTTCGGTTTGCTTCTCCTCTCCCCAAAATCGCAGATTTCGGGGACCCCATCGCAGGTCGCTCTGTTAACTAAAAAAAGAGCATCAACTCTGATGCTCTTACTTCAATGTCATGCCTCGTTCACCTACGCTATTCCTCAAAAGTCCACACACTCTCTCGCCTTGTTTTGTTCACTTTCGTAAACTACAACACGTCGGGTTCGTGTTCGACTTTGTGAGGGCTGCGGTGCTCGGCACTTCTATTTGGAGCTGAAGACGTGAATCGAACACGCGACGACGTCGTCACAAAACCTTTCGATTTCAAGTCGTCTTTTTGACGACTCTCCATCTTTCGGTTTGCTCCTCCTCTCCCCAAAATCGCAGATTTCGGGGACCCCATCGCAGGTCGCTTCATTAAATAAAAAACCACCAGAATACCAAAAAGGCATCCTGATGGCTTTGGAGCTGAAGACGTGAATCGAACACGCGACCTGCTGATTACGAATCAGCTGCTCTACCGACTGAGCTACTCCAGCAATCTGTACCTCTCGATTATATACCTGCTAAGGGTAATTTTCAAGCACTTTTGGGTGATTTTTAGCTTATCTGAAAATTGTTGTGACATTATGTCACGGTTTCTTGAAAGTCTTTTTTTATACAAATATAATGGGCTTAAGCTTGAAATCCAGTGAAAGGAAGTGTGTGTTGTGGCTGCTAAAAAGAACAATGCCATTGGCGAAAAACTACGCCATTGCAGAACAAATTGTGGTTTTTCCCAGCAGCAGGTTGCCGATGCCCTTGGTGTCGAACGTACAACATACACCTGCTACGAAAACGGTCGTTTCGAGCCTTCCTTAAACACAATAGGTATGTTGTCACAGATATTCCGTGTTGATGTTTCCGAGCTTCTTCCGGGCGAAGCATCCAGCCCTCAGCTCAAAGACCCAAGTGACAAACCAATTGTTCCTATATACTCGTTGACAAAAGATGAGAAAAGTCTGATTTCAGCGTTCAGAGTCTTAAATGATAAAGATAAATCTATTATTTTAGATAAAATCACAAATATGAGAAATCACTCGAATTGATTATTTTTACATTATATATATCATTTCGCTCTTTACTTTTATATTCTTTTGTGATATTATGTTTGTAGCCGTGTTCTCGGTTTGGGGACTAAGCCGCTTTGCGGACATCACCATCCCCTTTCTGGGACTTCGGTAATATTTTTAAAAGGTGGTATACTCATGCTTAAAGAAGAAAAGATTGCTATCATGCAGGAATACGCTACTCACGAGGGCGACACAGGTTCTCCTGAGGTTCAGATTGCTCTTTTAACAAAGAGAATCAACGACCTTACAGAGCACTTAAAGGTTCACAAGAAGGACCATCACTCCCGTCGTGGCCTGTTCAAAATGATCGGTCAGAGACGTGCTCTCCTTGATTATCTCATCAAGGTTGACATCGAAAGATATCGTTCTATCATTGCTAGACTCGGTATCCGTAAGTAAGCATACCCCTTAGGGCAAACGGCTATCCGTTTGCCCTATGTTGCGTTTTAAACAGGGATTTTACATTTGTTATTTAGCGGTAAAACGAGCAGATTATGGTAAACTACGCTTGCTATTTTGCCTTTTAATCCGTTGGTTTTATTGCTAAACGATACAGTGTAAATCCCTGAGAAATATAAATATTTTAAGGAGGATTTTATTATGGCAAACTCAATGATGACTTTTGACAAGTTCAGAGTTTTCGAAACAGAATTTGCAGGCAGACCACTCGTAGTCGAGACAGGTAAAATGACTCAGCTCGCTAACGGTGCTTGTTTAGTACGTTACGGCGAAACTGTTGTTCACGTTGCTGCTACTGCCGCAGCAAAACCAAGAGATGGTATCGACTTCTTCCCACTTTCAGTTGATTTTGAGGAGAAGCTCTACTCAGTAGGTAAGATTCCGGGCAGCTTCTTAAAGCGTGAGGGCAGACCTTCAGACAAGGCTGTGCTTGTTTCCCGTGTTATCGACAGACCTATCCGTCCACTCTTCCCTAAGGATATGAGAAACGATGTTTCTATCGTTTGTACAGTAATGAGCGTTGACCCTGACTGTATGCCTGAAATCGCTGCTATGGTTGGTACTTCAATCGCACTTTCAATTTCTGACATTCCTTGGAATGGTCCAATCTCTTCAGTATCAGTTGGTCTTGTTGACGGCGAAATCGTTATCAACCCAAATGCTGAGCAGAGAGCTAAGTCAGATATGGCTACAACTGTTGCTTCAACTTCAGAGCGTATCGCTATGATCGAAGCTGGTGCTAACTGCGTAAGCGACGAAGTTATGTACAACGCAATTATGGCTGGTCACGAAGCTAACCAGCACATCATCAAGTTTATCGAGGGTATCCAGGCTGAAATCGGTAAAGAGAAGTTCTCTTACCCATCAAACGAGCCTGATCACGATATGTTCGAGGCTATCAAGGCTTTCTCAGAAGAGGACATCAAGGTAGCTTTAGATACAGACGACAAAACAGTAAGAGACGAAAGACTCAAGCCAATCTACGAGAAAGTCCACGAGCACTTTGACGAAATTTACCCAGAGTGCGAGGCAAAAATCGACGAGTGTCTCTACAAGACTCAGAAGTTCATCGTTAGAAGATGGTTACTCGACGAGCAGAAACGTGTTGACGGCAGAGGTATGAACGATATCCGTCCACTCGCATCAGAAGTTTCACTTCTTCCACGTGTTCACGGCTCAGGTCTTTTCACTCGTGGCCAGACACAGGTTCTTACAATCGCTACACTCGGTCCTGTAAGTGATGCTCAGTTACTCGACGGTATCGACGACGAAGAAACAAAGAGATATATGCACCACTACAACTTCCCAAGCTACTCAGTTGGTGAAACAAGACCATCACGTGGTCCAGGTAGAAGAGAAATCGGTCACGGTGCACTTGCAGAAAGAGCTTTAGTTCCTGTTATCCCATCTGTTGAAGAGTTCCCATACGCTATCAGACTTGTATCTGAGGTTGTTTCTTCAAACGGTTCAACATCACAGGGTTCAGTTTGTGGTTCTACACTCGCACTTATGGACGCTGGTGTTCCAATCAAGGCTCCTGTAGCTGGTATCTCTTGTGGTCTTATCACAGAAGGCGACAGATGGATGACAATGGTTGATATCCAGGGTCTTGAGGACTTCTTCGGCGATATGGACTTCAAGGTAGCTGGTACACACGATGGTATCACAGCTATCCAGATGGACCTCAAAATCTCAGGTCTTCTCCCAGAAATGGTAAAAGAAGCTCTCGAGAAAACTCACAAGGCTCGTAACTATATCCTTGACGACATTATGCTCAAGGCTATCGCAGAGCCACGTGCTGAGCTTTCAAAATACGCTCCAAAGATGCTCACAACAACAATCCCTGCTGACAAGATTGCCGAAGTTATCGGTAAGGGCGGCAAGGTTATCAAGGAAATCCAGGCAGAATGTGAAGTTAAAATCGACATCGAAGAAGACGGCGAGTTCGGTCAGGTATTCGTATCAGGCATCGATGCTGACAAGTGCAAGCGTGCTCTTGAAATCGTTAAGACTATCGCTACTGACCCAGAGCCAGGTGCAATCTTCCTTGGTAAGGTAACAAGAACAATGGACTTCGGTGCATTCGTTGAAATCGCTCCTGGTAAGGAAGGTCTTGTTCACGTTTCTCAGCTCGATGTTAAGCGCACAGAGAACGTTACTGATGTAGTAAACGTTGGCGATGTTATCCGTGTTAAGGTGCTCGATATTGACGACAAGGGCAGACTCAACCTCAGCCGTAGAGATGTACTCATCGAGGTTGACGGTCTTACACCTGAAAACGACTTGAGCGAAGACAGACCAAGAAGAAGACCAAACGGCGACAGACGTGGCAACAGACACAACAATCGTCACTAATTCCTAATAAGGCATAAATTAAGGGACAACCAAGTGGGTTGTCCCTTTTTATATTAATCTTCATTTAAACTATTCTGATGTTAAGAGTATCAGTTCCGCCAGTTGGAACAACCTTGTTAGAGCTTATAACTATAACTGTGTCGCCCTTTTTGACGATGCCTGTTTCCAGTGCTTTTTCGATAGCCTGATTATTGATAGCATCAGCATCCTGCATCTCTTCACCTAAGACTGCTGTGATACCCCAGTTAAGTGAGAGCTTTTTACAAACATCTTCGCTGGTTACAACAGCGATAATAGGGCACTCCGGTCTGAAATGTGCCATCGCACGGGCTACTGAACCTGTCTTGCTCTCCGCAACAATAGCCTTAGCTCCAATGTTCTGAGCAGTATGTTTTGCGTTATAACAGATGTTATCTCTGAATGTGTTGCCCACCTCGATTTTACCGACAACATTTTTAAGGTCCATAAGATCGTGGTTGGTTTCAGCCTGTCCGCATATATCTGCAAGCGCCTGTACCGACTCTACTGGATACATACCTGCTGCTGACTCACCTGAAAGCATAACAGCGCTTGTACCGTCATAAACAGCGTTAGCAACGTCAGAAATCTCCGCTCTGGTAGGTCTGATGTTGGTTGTCATACTCTCGAGCATCTGAGTAGCAGTTATTACATACTTACCAGCAAGCACACACTTACGGATAATCATTTTCTGAATCTGAGGGAGCTTAATAAACGGAATTTCAACACCCATATCACCACGGGCAATCATAATACCGTCACTCACAGCGATGATTCTGTCAATATCGTCAACACCGCTCTGGTTCTCGATTTTAGCGACAATTTCTACATCCTCGTAACCCAAAGAGTCGATAAAGTCACGCATCTTCAAAACGTCGTCAGCTGTACGTACAAACGAAGCCGCAACAACATTAACACCCTGCTGTAAACCAAATTCTATGTCTGCTCTGTCAGCAGCACTGATATATGGCATATGAATATCGTAGCCAGGGATATTGATGCTCTTTCTATTAGATAGCTTACCGCCATTTAAAATCTTGCAGACAATAGCGTCCTTTTCGGTAGCGATAACTTCAGCAACAATTTTGCCGTCATCAAAGAGAATCTGTCTGCCGACACTAGTCTTGTCCTTTTTAAAAATATCCACAAGCTTAGGGTAAGAAATCGAAACACCATTCTCATCACCCATATTCTGTTTAGAATAAAGGCGGAATTCCTGTCCCTCTGCAACCACAACCGAGTTTTCAGGGAACAGACCGATTCTGATTTCAGGGCCTTTTGTATCAAGAAGCATCGCAACGTTCTTACCTGATTTTGCCACTGCCTCTTTCACTCTATCAAAACGAGCTTTCTGCTCATCGTATGTTCCGTGTGACATATTAAAACGTGCAACGTTCATACCTGCGTTTATCATCTTTGTCAGGATTTTGACATCATCACAGGCAGGACCCATTGTGCACACTATCTTTGTCATTCTCATAAGATCACCCCAGCTTTTATTTTGCATAAGTATACAAATATATATTACCACATATTCGCTGTTTGTAAAACAAAATTTATGTTAAATCTAAATTTTTCTTTTATCCCTGAGATTAACAAGCACAATACCGGCACAAATCAGCAGTAAACTCACTATATAAAGCGGGCTTAGTATCTCTGTTTCACCCAGAATGATATATGACCACATTGTACCGAATACAGGAATCAAAAGGTTATATATCATAATATTTCCTGCTTCGTTATATACAAGCAACGCTGTCCAAAGTGAGAACGAGCATGCTGATACAAAAGCCAAGAACAGCAATACAAGTACACCTTCTGTCGTAAACAAAATCGAACCCGACAAACACAGCGACACAACAGTGAGAATAATACCGCCGACAAACAATTGCCACGCTGTGACTTCAAAAATCTTGCCTTTAGAAACAATCTTGCCGTACAGACTACCTGCCGCACTGCAAAATGTTGCAATCAGAACAAAACCCTCGCCTAAAAATGTGAATGAACCCTCAAAAAAACCGAGGTTAACAATCAGTACGCCCAGTACACCAAAAACACATCCGAGGATTTTCTTTATCGTAATCTTTTCTGTTTTAAAAAACAACGGTGCAAGCAACACTCCCAAAAATGCCGAAAAAGCCGATAACACTGAGGTCTTTGTAGCTGATGCGTATCCTACTCCGATGTAGTTGAAGGTGTAGTGAAAAACAGTGAGCAGTAATGAGTAAATCAGGATTTTTGGTGCACGTTCTTTTTCAATATCGAACACATTCTTTTTCATAAACAGGCACACGATAAACACCATAATGCCTGCGATAAAAAACCTGAGTCCGGCAAACAGCAGTTTATCAGGCACGCTGCTGATATTCATATCAGTATATCCAAGCTTTATAAGCGGATACGCTGTGCCCCACAGCAGTGTACAAACGACAGCAGTCAACGCACATATATATTTATTAGAGAAAAACTTTTTCATAACTTACCTTTTAAAAAGCCACAGCAATTACGCTGTGGCTCTTTTCATCTTATCTGTCAATCATATTTGTGTATGGCTTTTCGTCAGAAATACTCATATAAGCAGGACGGATAATCTTACTTACATTCATAAGCTCCTCGAGTCTGTGAGCACTCCAGCCGGCGATTCTTGCAACCGCAAAAATCGGTGTGTAAAGCTCAGGTGGTAAACCTAAAATCTTGTACACAAAGCCTGAGTAAAAGTCAACGTTTGCAGAAACACCCTTGTACATCTTACGTTTCTCAGCGATAACCTGTGGAGCTAACTCCTCAATCTTAGCGTAAAGATTGTACTCTTTCATCTTGCCCTTTTCACGTGCTAACTGTTCAACGAAGCCTTTGAAAACTCGAGCACGTGGGTCAGAAATAGAGTAAACGGCGTGACCGATACCGTAGATAAGACCAGCCTTATCGTATGCCTGCTTATCAACGATTTTCTCAAGATATGCTCTTACCTCGTCATCATCCTTCCAGTCCTTGACATTCTTCTTGATGTCGTTCATCATTCCCATAACCTTTTTGTTAGCACCACCGTGCTTAGGGCCTTTTAAAGAACAAAGAGCCGCAGCGATTGCTGAGTATGTATCAGTACCCGAGCTTGTAACAACGCAGGTTGTAAATGTAGAATTGTTACCACCACCGTGCTCAGCGTGCAAGATAAGCGAAAGGTCGAGCACCTGTGCCTCAAGAGCTGTGTAATGCTGGTCAGGACGCAGAGTTTTTAGTAAGAGCTCTGCTGTTGAAATATTTTTATCAGGGTTGTGGATATATAAGCTCTCACCCTTTGTGTAGTGGTTATATGCGTGATAACTGTAAACCGAGAGAAGTGGGAATACAGAGATAATCTGTAAGCACTGTCTTAGTACGTTCTCGATAGAAGTATCCATCGCATTACTATCGTATGATGCTAAAGTAAGCACAGAACGAGCGAGGGAGTTCATCATATCCTTGCTGCTTGCTTTCATAATAACATCACGCACAAAGTGCTTCGGAAGCACTCGGCAATCAGACAGAAGCTTTACAAAATCTTTGTACTCCTGCTCATTTGGGAGCTTTGAGAAAAGCAAAAGATAGATAGTTTCTTCAAATCCGAATCTGTTATCAGCGATACAACCAGAGATAATATCCTCTACATTTATGCCACGATAAAACAGCTTACCGTCAGTAGGAACAGGCTTGCCGTCAACAATTTTATTCTGTCTGATTTCACAGATATCGGTAAGACCTGTTAAAACGCCCGCACCATTTAAATCACGTAGTCCTCGCTTTACGTCAAACTTAGTATATAAATCTTTATCAATACTGCCGTTAGCCTCACACACCTGAGCTAACTGCTTAATTCTGTCATCTGAAAAGTGGTACGCCATAGATACCTCCTGAATACAAATTTTTACCTATCTTACATTATAAAACATTTTATCGCTTTAGTCAAATACACCGCTTGATAAATATCTTTCACCGGTGTCAGTTAAAAGTGCCGCTACTGTCATATCGCTATCCTGTGCTTTTAGATATTTTGTCGCGGCACACAGGCACGCACCCGATGATATGCCTACGAGTATACCCTCGGTTTTAGCGATAAGGTTAGCTGTGTCATATGCTTCTTCATTTGTAACAGTGATAATTTCGTCGTAAATTGCTACATCCAGAGTGTCAGGCACAAAATTTGCTCCTATACCCTGAATTTTGTGTGGACCTGCTTCACCTTTTGATAACAGTGGTGACGAATAAGGCTCGACGGCAATAACTTTTATATTACTGTTTTGCTCTTTCAGATATTTGCCAACACCTGACACCGTACCACCTGTGCCGACAGTTGCAACAAAAGCGTCGATTTTGCCACTACACTGAGCATACAGCTCAGGACCAGTGGTTTTATAGTGAGCAAGAGGGTTAGCCATATTATCAAACTGACCGAGTATCACGGCGTTTTCTGTACTCTCTTTGATTTCATGTGCTTTTTTTACCGCTCCATCCATACCGAGCTTGCCGTCTGTAAGCACGATTTCTGCACCATAAGCTGAAAGCAACATTCTTCTTTCAACACTCATTGTTTCAGGCATAGTTAGTACAACCTTGTAGCCACGTTGAACAGCAACTGATGCCAGTCCGATACCGGTATTGCCCGATGTCGGCTCAATAATTGTACTGTTCTTCTTTAAAATACCCTTTTCTTCTGCATCGAGTATCATCGACAGAGCAACTCTGTCTTTAGCACTGCCACCAGGGTTGAAACATTCAAGCTTGCACAGTATCTCACCTTTTGTTATGTCCACAGCATTCATATATCGAGAAAATCTCACAACAGGAGTATTACCGATAGTATCCATTACGCTTTCATATATCTTCACTAAAGCCAGTCCTTTCATTTTGTAACCTATAATATAGTATTTTACACATTGAAAAGATATTTGCAAGCAAAGTCAAAAAAGTTGAACAATTATTCATATTTCGGGTCACACAAAATAAAAACTCCTGCACTTAGTACAGGAGTTGCAATAAAACATATCGTATGATATTCACTTAAGATTATTATCAATGAACTCAGCATATGGTTTGCGGTTATAAACGCTGTCCTTATTATCCCGATACCACTCATACTCTTCTTTAAGTCCGTCAAAAAGAGATTTTGTGTCTGTCATCAAGGATTCTTGTCTTGTAACATCGAGCTCATATTCATAGTCATAAAACGGAAAATACTCACGCTGATTTATCGAGCTGTCCACACTGATAAACCGAGCCTCTTTGCCTACAGCCTTATAGCAAAGCGACACCCATTCTCTGATAGAAACGGACTCCTTATTACCAACGTTAAAGACTTTTTCTTCTGGGTGTTCATTAAGCAGAATCTCAATAAATCTGCACAAGTCACTGACATTGAAAAACTGTAGTTTCATCTGACCATTAGTTGGTATATAAAAAGATCGGTCATTTTCGGCACAATCAAACACAAAAGCCTCTCGATATAGATTCTCATAAACTCCATACAAGTATGGTGGACGTAAAATATATGCATTTTTAACACGCTTTTGCAAAAGGCTTTCAGCATTTAACTTGTTAACACCGTAGTCGCCCCAGATAGAGTTTTTGCCACACTGACTTGTTTCTGAAAATGGCTGTTCATTAGTTTCAGGATAAACAGCACTTGTGCTAATAAACACATAATCATCGAACTCACTCAATGCATCAAGCAACAACGAAAGCTGAGCTTCATTATAAGTGCAAACGTCAAGTACAGCGTCAAACTTCAAACCCTTTAATCTGTCACCCAAATCCGCTCTGTCACACTCTATAAGATGAACACCACTCACCTGTTCTCTGGTGTTGCGATTAATAACATAAACCTCATCGCCACGTTTTACAAACCACTCAGCAACGTACTTACTTACAAAAGTTGTTCCGCCTGTTACAAGTATTCTCATTACTTACCCTCCGTTAGAGCTGATTTATACACAAAAAATTAAGAGGGACGAAAAACGTCCCTCTTTAATCTTAATTATGCTTTGTCGATTGAACCGAAGAGTTCCATCTTCTCTTTTACTGTAGCCTTGATTGCCTCAAAGCCAGGAGCTAAGAGCTTTCTTGGGTCAAAGCCTTTACCCTGGAGGTCTTTGCCGTCTTCGATGTACTTTCTTGTAGCCTCAGCGAATGAGAGCTGGCACTCTGTGTTAACGTTAATCTTTGAAACGCCTAAAGAGATAGCCTTCTTAATCATATCAGCTGGGATACCTGTACCACCGTGAAGAACGAGTGGCATATCGCCAGTCTTCTGCTGGATAGCATCGAGTGTATCGAAAGAAAGACCAGCCCAGTTCTCTGGGTACTTGCCGTGGATATTACCGATACCAGCTGCGAGCATTGTGATGCCTAAATCAGCGATCATCTTGCACTCGTCAGGATCAGCACACTCGCCAGCACCAACAACGCCGTCTTCCTCGCCGCCGATTGAACCAACCTCAGCCTCAAGTGAAAGACCGAGCTCGTTACAGATACCGACTAACTCTGTTGTCTTGGCGATGTTCTCTTCGATTGAATAGTGTGAACCGTCGAACATAACTGATGAGAAACCAGCTTCGATGCAAGCCTTTGCACCGTCGTATGAACCATGGTCAAGGTGGAGAGCTACAGGAACTGTGATGTTGAGTTCCTCAAGCATACCGTTAACCATACCAACGATTGTCTTGTAACCGCACATATATTTACCGGCACCCTCAGAAACACCGAGGATTACAGGAGAGTTGTTCTCCTGAGCTGTGAGCAGGATTGCCTTTGTCCACTCAAGGTTGTTGATGTTGAACTGACCTACTGCGTACTGGCCAGCCTTTGCTTTTGTAAGCATTTCTTTTGCATTTACTAATGGCATTGTAATTCCTCCAAAATCTAATATTGATTTTAATGAAAAACACTTTCATTCATTGTTTATTATACATCAAACTGATGCCGAATAAATCTTTTCAGGAAATAAAAGTATTTTCTGTACTTTTATTTAACAATAAGTGTTGTTTTTCTGACTAATTTGGTTATATAATTGAAAAAGTTCAGATTTTTTTAGATTATTTATAAAAATTTGAAACCAAATCGTGTTTTCGTGCGTTTTATTAATAGAGGGGGGGATTTATATGGCTGAGATGTCATTTGCAGGACTTGAGTACGAACAAGTTGTGCATAAGTATAACCAGACTGTTGTAGGAATATGCGTTATGCGACTCAAAAACTGGGCTGATGCAGAAGACTGCTTCCAGAACACTTTTATCAGCCTGTACAAAAACTCCCCTACATTCAGCGATGAAGCTCACCTTAAAGCGTGGCTTATCAGGGTAGCTATCAACGAATGTAACTCTTACATACGCAAGAACAAAAAGTTTTTATCGTTTGATGACAGAAAGGATACATCGGTCGACTTCCCTTATGACACATCAGATATGTCGTGGGCACTGGTTAAGCTGGAGCCTAAGTACAGAGATGTGCTCTACCTTTACTATTGCGAAAAGTATAAGATTGACGAAATAGCTGAAATTCTGAGCCATAACCCAAACACGGTAAAAACTCTTTTAAGACGAGGACGAGAAAAACTCAAGAGCATTTACGGAGGTGATGGTATATGAAAAACATAAACTTTGACGCCCTTACTAACATAAAAGCTCCTGATGCTTGGATTGAAAACGCGCTTGATATACCTGCTACCGTAGAAAAGAAAAAACCGATACTGTTCTTTAAACACAGCAGAATAATCGCCGCTGTGGCGTGCCTGATACTGGTAAGCGTAGTGAGTGTCACGATTTACCTCACAAGTGACAGAATCGTTCCTCCTATCGACCCTAATTATAATGCAACAGAAGCCTCCATTTCAGCAGATATGACAGATACTCCTGAAGGCCCAGATACAACAACTAACAAAGAACAAAACAAACAGTCTGATAATGCGGTCGTTCTTCCTACAGGACCACATGAAGCAATTGAACCAACCGAAGATAGTTCTTCAGCTAAGCCGACCCAAAGCACAACAACTAAACCGGATAACCCGCAAACTCCAACTGAAAGACCTATAATCGGTCCGACACAACCTGTTGAACCTTCAGAACCTGCTCATCCAACAGAACCGCCGTTTGTAAGTCCTACTGAAGACGAAACACCTACAGAGCCATCTGAGGACGATCCAATGTTTCCAGGTGTTCCGCCTACAGAAATACCAACGGAAGAGCCGACAGAAGAACCTACAGAAGAACCTACGGAAGAACCTACGGAAGAACCAACAGAAGAGCCGACAGAAAAACTAACTGAACATCCCGCAAACAAATTCCCAGAAGGTACTGACTGCTCCGGTACAACAAAAATTAGCAACCTTACCGGACAAAACAGAGTCTATTGCATTGTAACTGACCCTAGCCAAAATCAAATGGGAGCTGCAAACTGGTTTACTGATGAGCATATGGCAACGATATACTATCAGGATGGTAACTATGTATACTTTGCATATTCTGTCAGAGGGCACTATAATATAAATCAGTCAGGCATTTACACCTGTATCTTTTACAATGAAAGCGGTCAGAAATTGTTTGAAAACGCTATCTACATCTCAAAATAAAACATCTACACAACGAGGTACACTATGAAAAAAGCACTTGCTATTTTACTTGCATCAATCATTTTAATGTCAGCTATAGCTATCACAGCGAACGCTGCCAGACCACCACAGCTCTACGGAGATGCTTACTACGATATGGATGTGAACATTATGGATGCTACTGCTATACAACAGCATCTGGCTAGCATAACCGAGCTTGAAATGAACCGTTACGAAGCTGCCGATGTTGACGGCGACAGTAGTATCACCATTATGGACGCAACAACAATTCAGCAGTATCTCGCAAGTATTATTACAGAGTTTCCTGCCGGAGAGTACTATCTTATCGACAAGTGTTTATACGACGTAATTCCAAGCTATATGTCAGGAAAAGCACAGGTTGGCGTTGCGGTTGATTTTACGGTAGACGGCTACGCATATCCTAACCCTGAAATCAGATATCTGTATGTAAACGACGAGCTTGTTGATACAGCGGTGAACGAGGACGAAACGCTTACCTACACTTTCCCACAGGTTGGTGTTTACACAGTAAAAGTAGTGTTCACTGACAAGTGGGGTTTTGAGGCCGGAGAATGGACCAAGAGCTATCAGGTCATCGACGTTATAGAAGACACCACAAAGCCGGTTATCACAAACATCGCTATAGTAGAAAAATTTACTGACCATCCAACTGTCAGAGTTGATGTTATGTACGGTACAGGTGACTACAGTTACAGCTATATAATCAAAGATGAAGACGGTACAGTAATTTACGAAAGAAGATATCTTCAGAGCAATACCCATACTGTTGAATATGGTGCGCTTGATTACTTTGTGCCTTATACACTTACTGTCGAGGTTATGGACTCGCATATGAACTTTACAACCTCAAGTACCACATTGATGTGTGAAGAGATTGCTCCGGCATAATCACCGAGTTTTTTCTGCAGACTCCCCTCTGCACAACTCAATATTATAATCCCCAAAGAGCTACCGACTTGAAAAATCAGGTCGGCAGTTCTTTTTTGCTTGATAAAATGAACATATAGTATTATAATAATTCCATATATGTTATGGAGGGATAAATATGCCATTTATCGACGCTAGATTTTCAACACCTGTTGACAAGATTAAAGAAGAAGCTATCAAAAGCAGATTAGGTCAAGCTATCAGCCTTATCGGTAAAAGCGAAGCTTACCTTATGGTACAGATTCAGGATAACTGCAAGCTCTACTTCAAGGGCAACAAAGACGAGGAATCCGCTTACTTTGAAGTGAAGCTTCTGGGTAAATCAACAAAGGCTAACTACGAAACACTGACAAAAGCTCTGTGCGAAATAGCTAGTGAAGAGCTTTCAATTCCTACAAATCGTGTTTACGTTAAGTTTGAAGAAGTAGAATACTGGGGCTTTGACTCCTTTATGTTTTAAGAGGTAAATATGAAAAGCTACAGAAAAGAGCTGTGGTTTAACATCCCTGCTCGCAGAAAAATTGTCAATATCACTCAGGACGTGCAGAAAGCCATCAACGAAAGCGGCATAAAAGAAGGCTTGGTGCTCGTTAACGCTATGAATATCACTGCGTCTGTTTTCATCAATGACGACGAGGGTGGTTTGCACTCGGACTACGAACGCTGGCTTGAAAAGCTCGCTCCTGAAAAGCCGTATGACCAGTATGCTCACAACGGCTTTGAAGATAACGCCGACGCTCACCTTAAACGCACTATTATGGGCAGAGAAGTAGTTTGTGCCATAACAAACGGAAAGCTTGATTTCGGCACCTGGGAGCAGATTTTCTACTACGAGCTTGACGGCAAAAGAAACAAACACGCTCTCATAAAAATCATCGGAGAATAAGAGGTAATATATATGAAAATTGTTGTACTTGCAGGCGGACTCAGCACTGAGCGTGACGTTTCAATCACATCAGGCTCAAAGGTTTACGCAGCCCTCAGAGAAAAAGGTCACAAAGCTATTTTGCTCGACGTATTTATGGGCATTGAAGAAAAAATCGACAGCATCGACGAGCTGTTCGAAAACGGCTATGATTTCACAAAATCTATCACAGGCGTATCAACTGAGATTCCTGACTTAGATAAAATCAAGGCTATGAGAAAAGACCAGTCCGACTCGATTTTCGGCGAGAATGTTATCGATATCTGCAGAGAGGCTGATATCTGCTTCTTAGCACTTCACGGCGGTATGGGCGAAAACGGTCAGCTTCAGGCAGCTTTAGATATGCTCGGCATCAAATACACAGGTGCAGGATATTTAGGCTCTGCTATCGCTATGGATAAAGGCATCACAAAGGCTGTGTTCTTACACGGAAATGTGCCTACTCCTATGTCAAAGCTCTACACAAAAGATGCTCTTGATAACGGCAAGCTTGATACATGGGGTGACTTCCCTTGTGTTGTAAAACCATGTTCAGCCGGTAGTTCTGTAGGCGTTTCAATCGTTCAGACTAAGAATGATTTTTACAAAGCTATGGTTGATGCGTTCAAATATGAGGGTCAGGTGCTTGTAGAGCAGTACATAAAGGGCAGAGAATTTTCAATCGGTGTGCTCGGCAACAAGGCTCTGCCTATCATTGAAATTATTCCGAAAACCGGCTTCTACGACTATGTAAACAAGTATCAGGCAGGTAACACAGAAGAAATCTGCCCTGCAGTACTTGATGAGGCTACAACTAAATTATTACAGGATGAGGCGTGCCACGCATTTGAGGAGCTTCATTTACAGAGCTACGCAAGAATCGACTTCCTGCTTGACGAAAATGACGGCAAGATTTACTGCTTAGAAGCTAACACACTCCCTGGTATGACACCAATCAGCCTGCTCCCACAGGAGGCTAAAGCTGACGGTATGGACTTCCCTGAGCTTTGCGAAAAAATCGTTGAGCTGTCATTAGAAAAATATAACTGATTATCGTTAGTTCGGGAGGGCGTAGAAACCCTCCCCTACAATTTATCTTGGTGATATTATGAAACCTATTACACTTAAAGAAATAGCAACCAGCTGCAGCGGTCAGCTTTTTGGTGACGAGAATATAAACGTTACTTCTATCGTTACTGACAGCAGACAAGTAAAATCAGGCACAATGTTTGCTGCGATAAAAGGCGAGCGTGTTGACGGTCATCGCTTTATAGAACAATGTATTAATTCAGGTGCAGTGTGTGCATTGGTTGAAGATAAGCCGCAAATTGATTGCAACTACATTTTAGTAGATTCAACCCTCACCGCACTTAAGAAAATTGCTGAGTACTACCGCTCACTCTTTAGTATTCCATTCATCGGAATCACAGGTTCTGTGGGTAAGACTTCGACAAAAGAAATGATCAGCTCGGTTTTATCCCAGAAGTTTTCTGTGCACAAGACCCAAGGCAATTTCAACAACGAGCTCGGTGTACCGCTGACACTTTTTGGTCTTGAAGAAAGCCACGAAATCGCCGTAATCGAAATGGGTATTTCTGGCTTTAGTGAGATGACACGACTTGCAACTATGGTGCGTCCTGACATCTCGGTTATCACAAACATCGGCTACTGTCACCTTGAAAACCTCATTGACCTTGACGGAGTATTAAAGGCAAAAACCGAGATGCTCGAGTTTTTAAATCCAAATGGCAGAATGTTCTTCTGTGGCGATGACGAAAAGCTCTATACAGTTAAAGAGCACAACGGCATTAAGACAAATTTTTACGGATTCGATAACAAAAACGAATACAAGGCACAGATAATAGAAACTGACCTATTAAAGGGTATTCTGTGCAGACTCCACCTCAAAAGCGGTGTTATCGAGTGCACTGTACCGTCAGTTGAAAGTCATATGGTATCAAACGCTATGTGTGCGGCTGCTATCGGCGAGCATCTAGGAATGACTTTGGAGCAAATCAAGTGTGGCATTGAGTCTTACAAAACTGTCGGCTCACGCAGTAATGTTATCCGCAAAGCTGACATAACACTAATCGACGACTGCTACAACGCTAACCCGACATCGGTAAGAGCTTCTGTTTCTTCACTCGCAAAATTCGAGGGCAGAAAAGTTGCTGTTATCGGCGATATGAAAGAGCTGGGCAAGAA
Source organism: Ruminococcus sp. (assembly GCA_017473555.1). Lineage (GTDB taxonomy): Bacteria > Bacillota > Clostridia > Oscillospirales > Acutalibacteraceae > Ruminococcoides. The sequence continues at coordinate 17,858 of JAFUKO010000002.1, forward strand.
CGAAAACGAGCTCCATTTTGATACAGGCAAGTTCATCAAAGACAAGGGTATCGACGTAGTTGTTGCTGTAGGAGAGCTCTGTAAACATCTTTTTGACGGTGCTGATAAAAACGGATACTATTTCGAAACTGTCGAAGAATGTTGCGACAATATCACACACATAATAAAAAAAGGCGATACTGTGCTTGTTAAAGCGAGTCACAGTATGCACTTTGATAAGATTGTCGAAAAGCTCGACAATCATTTTGAATAAGAGGTAACTATGAGATTTATATCTTTTAATGTTAACGGCCTGAGAGCGATTATGAACAAAGGCTTTATGGACGATTTCAATGCACTTGATGCTGACATATTCTGCTTGCAGGAAACAAAATTGCAGGAAGGTCAGATTGACTTTGCACCAGAGGGATATTACTGCTACTGGAACTATGCCGAGAAAAAAGGCTACTCAGGCACTGCAATTTTCACAAAGATTGAGCCGCTCTCTGTTTCTTACGGTTTAGGTATCGAGGAGCATGACCACGAGGGACGAGTTATCACGCTTGAGTTTTCTGACTTTTACTTCATCACTGTCTATACACCTAACGCTCAGGACGGCTTAAAGCGTCTTGATTACAGAATGAAGTGGGAGGACGATTTTTTAAGCTACATCAAGGAGCTTGATAAGACAAAGCCTGTTATCTACTGTGGCGACTTAAACGTTGCTCATAAGGAAATCGACCTTAAAAATCCAAAGACTAACCGCAAGAATCCCGGCTTCACTGATGAAGAACGCGGCAAAATGACAGCTGTGCTTGAGAATGGCTTTACTGACACCTTCCGCTACCTCTACCCTGATATGGAGCAAATCTACTCCTGGTGGTCATACCGCTTTAAGGCAAGAGAGAAAAACGCAGGATGGAGAATCGACTACTTTATATGCAGTGAACGCTTAAACGATAGAATAAATGACGCAAAAATTCACTGTGACATTTTCGGCTCTGACCATTGTCCTGTAGAGCTTGATATTGATTTATAATGTATAAGCTATAAAAAACCGACTGATAAAAATCAGTCGGTTTTCTTTATGTGTATTCAGTTTACTTATTCAACTACTACAACGCCGTCTTCTTTTACTGTCACTGTCATACCTGTCTTAACATAGCTTAAAAACTCGTCACCAAGGTTGTCGATAACAGGCATTGTGATGTCATCGAGCCACACATCAGCTAAAATAGCTCCTGCGGCGGCAAGGGAGTCAATATGGTTAGTAAACAGCATACAAGCCGGCTGTCGCTTCATAGCACATGCACAATACAGTACCATACCGCCTGTTGTTGAACCGATAGTCTGTGGAAGCACCAAAGCGTTTCCTGCTAACTCCTCACCATAGATATCTTTGTTATTCTGGTCGTTACAGGTAGCCTTTTTGTCGCCAAACTGGAGAGCTTTCTGTAATGATGCGAGGGTGTTAAAACCCTCTCTTGTTACTACTGCCTTTGCAGTACATGTGCCGGGAGTTACAACTCTTCCTTTAAACTCTTTCATATCAGTTAACTCCCTTTGTAATCTGTAATAAAATCTCATCGTCTTTGTAATAACTTGAGTTTTTGTATTTACGTATCTTGTTTGAAGATGTGATAACAGGCATCTTAGCACAAAGCGGATTGTTCATATACATAAGCGGACAAATATATGAAGTAATAACACCTGTGTTCTTTAAACGAGCGGCATACTCGGTTTTGTTGAATTCTTCGAGTACCTTTGGAGCTGCTGTGAAAACTGTCGGTATAACAACCTTTTTGTTGCCGTACTTCTTGAGGGCTTCTTCTACTCTGTCTGTCCAGTCCTTTAACTGCTGTAAGCTCATATGAGGACAACCCATAAAGCACAGCTTTGGCTTAGCGTTTTTATCTTTCCAAATAACAGGGTAGTTGTTCTTTACTCGCTCAAGCTCTTCGTCAGTAATAACATACTCCTTTGCGTTTTCTAAGATGAGCGACTTGCCCTGCTCTTTTGCTTCAGGAGTAAGGTTATCGATATGGTAAAGACCAACAGCACCGTTAGATGCAGTAGCCGCACCGAAATCCTTTAAGTATGTGCAAGCAGAATCTGTAAGCTTACTACCAATCCATTTATCAAGACCGATAACATAAGGTACATCTTCCATAACCTTCATACCGATTGCTGAACCTAAAAGCTGAGCCTCAGGCTTTTTAGTTGTTTCGATTTTTACAACCCAGCTTGCTTTTCTGCCCTCGTCTGTTAATAGTCCGAAGTAAGGTACGCAACCTGCGATTGAACCCATAATATCCATAATACCTGAGTTACGGTTGCATCGTGCACCAAGCACAGAGTTTGCATATACTACAGCTGAGCTTTCTGCCCAAGATAGAATATCGCCTTTCTTAGGCTTATTGCCTACCTCGTCCATATAGCAAGTACAGGTAAACGCATCCTTGTCCATAAGTCCGAGTTTATTAAGCTGGCCCTCGTAGAAATCCTGCTTTGAGTACATAAACTTATTGAAAATTAAGTTTTGTAAGAAGTTTGCAGGAACGTTTTTATCAAGCGGACGTGGGTCTACTGAGAATGTCTGCTTTGAAATAGCACCTGATTCAATAAGCTTATCCATAAGCTCGTACACAGGAGTTATCATCTTAAGACCGAATGAAGTAACAAGGTGGTTGTGTTCACTTGTTACGTCTATCATTTTTTCAGCACCAAAAGCTTCGCCATACATAACAAGGGTTTTCATAACTTTTGCTAAAGTTTCGCCCTGTTTACCATCAAGCATCTGCTGTTGTTTTTCAGTTAATATCATAGCTTTGCTCCTTTATATTTTCACCTTAGAGTTTCATACATACGTCCCACGCACCCCAGATAACTGTTCTGAGGTTGCCGACCTTATCTGCATCACCGATAACGTGGATGTGCTTGCCTTTTTTAGAGAGTGGTGACGGATTATATCCGACAGACATAATAACAGAATCAGCGTTAATCTTAAACTCCTTACCGTCTTTATCCTTTACCATAACGCCGTCGTCAGTAATCTCAGTAAGCGAAGTTTCAAGGTATACAGGAACCTTGTTTGTCTTGAAGAAATCACGGAGATAGCTGGTATTTGCAAGACAGATACCCTTTGTTGTAATAAGGTCATCCTGCATTTCAACGATAGTAGGCTTTTTGCCGTTAAGATAAAGCTCGTATGCAATCTCACAACCTGTAAGGCCACCGCCGATAACTACAACATTATCGCCTACCTCTTTGTTTTTAAGTAAGAAGTCGATAGCTTCTACAGCTTTTTCGGCACCCTTTACAGGAATATTCTTAGCTTTAGCACCTGTTGCTACGATGATTTCATCGGCATCAAGAGCTTTTATGTCAGTAATTTCAGTGTTCATTTTAACATCAATCGGATACTTGCTGAGCTCACGGATGTACCAAGCGATTAAATCTCTGTCCTTTTCCTTAAATGATGGAGCAGATGCCGCAATAAACACGCCTCCCAGTTTATCCGACTTTTCATATAAAGTAACCTTATGGCCACGTTTTGCTAAAAGAATAGCTGACTCCATACCACCGATACCGCCGCCGATTACAGCGATATTCTTCTGCTTTTTAGCAGGAGTAACCTTGTACTTCTTAGACTGCATAGTCTGAGGATTCAAGGCACAGCGTGAGAGTCCCATTGTATCAGTCAAATCCTGAGTGTTTGCGTGACCCTTTGATGATGAGAAGTTAAAACAACCTGCGTGACAGCAGATACAAGGTTTGATTTCCTCCACTCTGTCTTCAATAAGCTTTGTAATCCACTGTGGGTCAACAAGAAACTGTCGTGCTACACCGACAGCATCAATTTTGCCGTCAGCTACAGCCTGAGCACCAACTTCAGCATCCATTCTGCCTGCACAAACTACAGGGATATCAACAAACTTCTTTATGTGAGCAACATCATCAAGGTTGCAGTTTTGTGGCATATACATCGGTGGATGTGCCTAGTACCAGCTGTCGTATGTTCCGTTGTCTGCATTGAGCATATCGTAGCCTGCATCCTGCAGATACTTTGCAGCTTTTTCGGACTCTGCCATAGCTCTGCCCACTTCAACATAATCTTCACCAGGCATAGCACCCTCGCAGAAGCCTTTCATCTTTGACTCAACAGAGTAACGTAAGGATACAGGGTAATTCTCGCCACAAGCTTCTTTGATTGCTTTAACAACCTCCACTGCAAAGCGATAACGATTTTCAAAGCTTCCGCCGTATTCGTCGTCACGCTTGTTGAAAAACTCGATAGAAAACTGGTCTAAAAGGTAACCCTCGTGCACAGCGTGAACCTCTACACCGTCAACGCCTGCTTCTTTACACAGCTTTGCTGTTTTTGCAAAAGCTTCGATAATCTCGTGAATCTGCTCTACTGTCATCTGAGTGCACTCGATATCGTGTGCCCAACGTGATGGCTGAGGGGATGGACACGCAAGCTCGTGAGATGTGTCGATAATAGGCTTGACAAGTGCACGTGTGAATTTATTCTTATGCAGTGGAGCTACAAGCTCAGTAATCGCCCATGAGCGACCCATACCTGCTGTGAGCTGGATAAACAGCTTTGCTCCTGTTTTATGAATTTCATCCATAAACTCTTTGAGGTCAAGGAACATCTTTTCGTTCTGCCACAGCCATTTGCCCCAGAAAGTATCTCTAAGCGGTGCAATACCCGGGATAATAAGACCTACGTTGTTATTGGCTCTTTCTAAGAAAAGCTTTGCTGCCTCTTTGTCAAAATGGCAACCCGTCAGCTCGAACCATCCGAAAAGCGATGTACCACCCATAGGGCACATTACGATTCGGTTTTTGATTTCAACGTCCCTTATTTTCCACGGAGTAAACAAGGCGTTGTACTTTTCGTTCATTTTCTACACTCCTTTTTATATGGTCGATTTTTACATTTACAAGTATAAATTGTAGATGTTGAAATGTCAACATCTTAAGTTTCTATTCCATAAAGTCGTCTTGCATTCTCGGCTGTAATATCAAGCAACTGCTGAATACCAATACCCTTTATCTCTGCAATTCTTGTCGCAGTATACAGAATATTTGAGGAGTCGTTTCGTTTGCCACGATTAGGCACAGGTGACAAATATGGCGAATCGGTTTCCAAAAGTAACCTTTGAAGCGGTACATACTGGGCTACTTCTACCGGAACACGTGCATTCTTATATGTAACGGTACCTCCCAGACTGATGCTCATTCCGAGCTTGAGCACCTCTTTAAGCATTTCGACGCTTCCCGAAAAACAGTGGAGAAGTCCTTTAGGCTTATACTTTCTAAGATACTCCATAACATCCCCGTGTGCTTCTCTATCATGTACTACAACAGGCACATCGAGGTCTTTAGCAAGCTGTAGCTGTTCATCAAACACACGATGCTGTAAGCTTTTCTCAATGTCCCAGTGGTAATCAAGACCTATCTCACCCAAGGCTACCGCCTTTTCGTGCTTTAACATCAAAGCGATTTTATCGAGATAATTCTCAGGCATATCCTCTAAATTTTCAGGGTGAAAACCAACAGTAAAATACATAAAGTCATATTTTTCTGCAAAACCTCTGGCAATTTCCGCTGTCTTTAAGTCAACCGATGCATTAACTATACCGCTGACACCCTTGGACTTCATGCTGTCTAAAAGTTCAAATCGGTCATCATCAAACCAATCGTCATCGTAGTGTGCGTGTGCATCAAAAATATTGTTCATAAATTCTCCTATTAATAGCAAAAAGGGACGGATAAACCGTCCCCCATTCCACAATATATTAACTTATACGGCTACCAACTTCAACTGAGTCATCAACAAAAACAACCTTAACGTCGTCACCTGATGAAGCAGCTAAAATCATACCGTGGCTCTCAACCTTACAGAGTGTAACAGGCTTGAGGTTAGCGACTAAAATAACCTTTTTGCCAATCATATCTTCAGGTGCGTAATACTCAGCGATACCGGACGCAACAGTGCGCTCGCCCTCACCGTCAAGAAGTGTGAGCTTTAAGAGCTTCTTAGATTTCTTAACCTTTTCGCACTCTTTAACCTGAGCAACTCGAAGCTCTACTTTACAGAAATCATCGATACCAATCTGAGCTAAACCTTCGATTTTCTTTGATTCCTTGTTCTCTTCAGCCTGAGCTTTAGCTACATTCTTTTCGATAATAGCGTTGAGCTCTTCGATTTCCTTATCAACGTCGATTCGTGGGAAAAGAACCTCTCCACGAGCTACGGTTGTATCAGCAGGAAGCACGTTCCACTTGTCGGCATTCTCATATGTTGCAAAATCAGTCGCGCCAATCTGAGCGAATACCTTAGGCATTGTTGTAGGCATAAACGCAGAAAGCAGAGTTGATGCTATACGGATGCTCTCGAGCAGATTGTAAAGTACAGTAGCAAGACGAGCTTTCTTTTCTTCGTCCTTGCCAAGCACCCAAGGTGTTGTTTCGTCGATGTATTTATTAGCACGTGAAACTACCTTGAAAATCTCAGCAAGTGCGTTGTTAATCTGTGTTTTATCGATAAATTCGTCTACCTTAGCTTTGAGCGAAACAGCGGTGTCGATTAAATCATCATCGAACTCGCCTGCTTCTATGCACTGTGGCAGAGTACCACCAAAGTACTTGTCAATCATAGCAACAGTACGTGAAACAAGGTTACCCAAACCATTTGCTAAATCAGAGTTGATGCGGTTAATCATAATCTCGTTAGAGAATGAGCTGTCAGCACCGAGTGCCATCTCACGTAAGATATGGTAACGGATAGCATCAGCACCGTAACGCTCACCAAGTACAAACGGATCTACAACGTTACCGAGTGACTTACTCATCTTCTGACCATTGAAGGTAATCCAGCCATGAACAGCGAGGTGCTTAGGAAGAGGGAGTTCAAGTGCCATAAGCATAGCAGGCCAGATAATAGCATGGAAACGCATAATATCCTTAGCTACCATATGTGTATCAGCAGGCCAGTACTTTGCAAAATCATCGTAAGCGTTGTTCTCATAACCTAAAGCTGTAATGTAGTTGGAAAGAGCATCAATCCATACATATACAACGTGTTTCTCATCGAATGTTACAGGAACACCCCATGTAAAGCTGGTTCTGGACACGCAAAGGTCCTCAAGACCAGGCTTGATAAAGTTATTAACAAGCTCTACTGCACGAGTTTTAGGCTGTAAGAAATCTGTTTGTGTCAAAAGCTCTTCGATACGCTCTGCAAAATCAGACATTCTGAAGAAGTACGCCTCTTCTTTAGCCTCAATAACATCTCTGCCACACTCTGGACATTTGCCGTCAACTAACTGGCTGTCAGTCCAGAAACTCTCACATGGTGTGCAGTACTTACCTGAGTACTCGCCCTTGTAGATATAGCCTTTATCATAAAGAGCCTTGAAAATCTTCTGAACAGACTCTACGTGGTAATCATCGGTAGTACGGATGTATCTATCGTAATCGATGTTCATATAATCCCAGAGCTTCTTAAAAATCGCAACGATTTCGTCAACATACTGCTGAGGAGTAACGCCCTTATCCTTAGCTTTCTCCTCGATTTTCTGACCATGCTCGTCGGTACCTGTCAAAAACATTACGTCGTAACCCTGCATTCGCTTGTATCTGGCAATAGAATCGCAGGCTACTGTTGTATAGCAGTGGCCTATATGTGGATTTCCTGACGGATAGTAAATCGGTGTTGTGATGTAAAATGGCTTTTTCTCACACATAATCGTCACTCCTCAATAAAAATTTTTTCATACTAAATAATTATAGCATAAAAGCCAAAAATTGCAATATAATAGTTATATAACCCCTATGTATTTTCATCGCTTTTGGCACAAATAAAACAAAAGGCTTGACAAATATAAAGAATAGTGGTAATATAGTGGGGCTGAGAAAAAGCATATATCGCGGAGTAGAGCAGCCTGGTAGCTCGTCGGGCTCATAACCCGGAGGTCGTCGGTTCAAATCCGGCCTCCGCAACCAGTATGAGTGTTCATAACGGATTTAAGTTATGAACACTCTTTTTTTATTCAAATTCTTCTGATATGTATGCGTGAGCAGGTTTGTGCCTGCTCACTTTTTGTTTTTTAGGATACTTGTCCTTTTTGTTCAGGCTGACTTTCTTGGGATATACTCAACCTCAACACCTATGCGTGTATCGGCTTTGTAGTATTCATCCTCGGGCAACATTGGAATGTTGATAAGCCCTACGAAGCGGTAGTATATAACAAGTTCCTGAGTATAGCATTTGTTTCCGCCTTGCTTTTCGTGAACATCAATGTGGTCAATGAGTTCTCGAAGCATTGGTGCTGTAAGAGTTCTCATCTCCATAAACTTGCGGACAGCTTTTATGAAGTCATCTTTATTCTGCTTCATTTCACCGATTTTTGCAATTCTCTCTTTGAGTTTAAAAATCTTTTCTTTGAGTTCCAAGCGTTCAGTTTCGTACTTTTGCGATAACTGCATAAACATTTCATCTGAGATTTTGCCTGTTGCGTTATCCTCATAAATCTTAACAAAGAGGTTAGAAACCGTTTCGTTTCTTGCTGTTGCTCGGCTCAACTCACTTTCAAGATATTTCTGTTCCTCAATCATATCTGCATTGGTTTTCTCGGCAAGAAGCTGTGCAAATTCTTCTTCGTTGCTTTCTAAAAACTTTGCAATTCTTTTAAGTTCAAGCATTACAACTTGTTCTAATGCATCTGCTCTTACATAGTGACGAGTTTTGCAATCTCCACGAGTATCTTTGCTATAATTAGAGCAACTGAAATAGTGAATATCTTTGTTTACAGGGTTTGTATGATACCAAAGTTTGCTCTTACAATCAGCACAATACACCAAATCAGAAAACATACTCTTTTCACCATTTTCAGTTTTTGGTGCTCTGCGTTTAGTTTTACTTATAAGCTTTTGTACAGTTTCAAAGGTTTCTCTATCTACAATAGGTTCGTGAACATCCTTGAAAATCATCCAATTTTCTTTTGGGTTTTCTCGTCTTTTTCGGTTTTTGTAAGACTTTGAATAGGTTTTAAAGTTAATAACATCACCACAGTATTCCTGTTTTTTGAGAATACCCTCAACACTTGTATGACTCCATTTATAAGGGTTTGTGTTAGTTTTCTTACCACCACGATTAATACCTTTGCTTGACCAATACGCTATTGGTGTAAGGATTTTCCTTTCTTGCAAGGTTTTTGCTATCGCCTCATTACCCTTGCCCTCTAAACACATCCTGAATATATCTCTGACAACTGGTGCCGCATCTGGGTCTACCACCCAGAAATCGTCATCTTTATTAGCTTTCATATACCCATATAGAGGTCTGCCTATCGGAATACCTGAGCTACCTCGAATACGATACGAGGAACGGCATTTCATACTAATGTCCCTCGCATAGTATTCATTGATAATATTTTTGAATGGGGCTATCTCGTTTTCACCCTCATCACTATCCACGTTATCGTTTATAGCAATGAACCTAACGTCCATATCAGGAAAGTATGTGTCGGTGTAATAGCCAACCATATCATATCTTCTACCAACACGAGAGAGATCCTTAACTATAACAGCTGAGATATATCCAAGCTCAACATCTTCAATCATTTTTTGAAATCCAGGACGATTGAAATTCGTGCCTGTGTAACCATCATCAATATAGTATTTAGTGTTATGAAAACCATTGTCTTTAGCAAATTGTTTTAATAGTTTCTTCTGATTTACAATAGAGTTACTGTCGCCGTCTGTGCCATCATCACGAGATAATCGGCAGTACAAGGCGGTTATCCCTGCGTTATGCAGAGTTTTCTTCGACTGCATTTTTATCCTCCTTTCCGACAGTCGAACACACATTTTCTGTCTTTATTGTATCAATATCCTCGTCATCCATCAAATGTGCAAATTCGTTTGTAAGCAATTTTTCAAACTTATCTTTGAAATTAGATTGTGAATTTAATGGCATAAATTTAGAAAAAACTATATATGTTGCGTTGCCGATTTTGTATGTCTGTTTACCGCCCAAACCTGTGGTAGGGTAGAAATTTAATATCTTACTCATCGTGCATCACGCTCCCTTTTTCTGATTCTTTTGTGGTAATCTTCTTCAACCAGCTTTTTGATACGCTGTTCAATGTCTTTAACTGTGTACTGTTTTGGGAAGAATTTTTTAATGTCATCATAGTTTAGAGATATTTTCTCTCGTTGATTTGGCTTCTCCTCGGATATAATTTTGTATATTGCATCCGTGTCAAGTATGCCTTTCTGCGAGAGTTTTTTCATTTGGATAGCCTGTGAGAGTGACGGTGTTTTGTCTTCAAGCTCAATAGCTTCAAACACATCTTGTTGCTCGTATATATCAAGATACGAAAGCTCCACACCCACGCTAAAAGCAATGCGTTCATCGTCAACTAACTTTAATAGCTGTGGGATAAGATAAGTAAGACGAATATATCGCTGAACTGTTCTGCCACTTTCAGTTGAGCTTACTGTATCAGCACTTTCAACCTTTCCGACAACTTGTCGGGAAGTAATGCCTTGGTGCTTTATTGCTTCAAGCTTCATCTTATACGCAAAGGCTTTTTCGCTGCATAAAATGTGTTCTCTTTGCAGGTTTGCATCCACCATAGCAACTACAGCTTCATCATCTGACATATCTCTGACTATTA
>JAFUKO010000079.1 GCA_017473555.1 Ruminococcus sp.
ATATCACGCCTTCGTCGTCGCAAAGCCTCTTGATTTGATTTTTCTGGACGAAAAATCGTCATATATTGGCTTGCTCCTCCTCTCCCCAAAATCATAGATTTCGGGGACCCCGAATTTTTCCGCTACTCCTCAAAAGTCCACTGTCTCGCATTGATTTTCTGCATCGACTTTGTCGATTACGAAAATGCAGACTCGTCTTCGACTTTTAAGGGCTTCGGTGCTCAAACGCATAAAATCAAGGCACTCTGTTTTTACGCAGAGTGCCTTATATTTTTATCTTGATATTCGATTACAGCAACGGTGAGAACACCTTCATAATCTCGGCAAACAATTTCTCTAAGAACGGAAGCTCTGCCTGAGCCTTGGATATAGCCTGTGATTTTTCCAAAGTGTTCTCAAAATCATCTTTCATATCAGCGATGCTCTCGGTGTTGTACATCCACGCACCACACTCAAAATGGTGTACAAGTGAACGGTAGTCAAGATTGATAGTACCGCAAACCGCAAATTTATCATCACTGACAAAGCTCTTTGCGTGAATAAAGCCGGGTGTGTACTCGTACACCTTGACACAGCTCTCAATAAGCTTTATATAATTTGAGCGAGTCATAAGAAAGACCGCCTTTTTGTCAGGAATGTGCGGAGTGATGATTCTCACGTCAACGCCTCTTCTAGCGGCGTTGCACATAGCATTCAGTAGCTCTCTGTCACAGATAAGATACGGTGTCGTGATATAGACGTAATTCTTTGCACAGTTGAGCATATTGATGTAAACTGTCTTGCCGACATCTTCTGTATCAATCGGACTTGGTGAGTCACCAAATGGAATTACATATCCTGTGCCCTTATCTCCGCCCTTGCTCATAAAAAGGTACTTGTCACAGTCGAGCTGACGCTCGTTCTGCATATTCCACAGCGAGATAAACAACGCAGAAAGCGATTTCACAGCCTCGCCCTCGATTTTTACAGCAGTGTCTTTCCAGTGGCCGTGCTTAACATAAGCATTTATGTATTCATCAGCAAGGTTGATACCACCCGTAAAGCCAACCTTGCCGTCAATTACGGTGATTTTTCTGTGGTCACGGTTGTTATGTATATGGGACAGAATCGGCTTGAATTTATTACAAGGCACACAGTTGATGCCCTCTTTTTGCATCTGCTCATAAAAATCTTCAGGCAAAGTAGCAATACATCCGAGGTCATCATACATCATATAGACCTCAACGCCCTGCTTCACCTTTTCTTTAAGCACCTCAAAAATCGGTGACCACATCTTACCTTCCTGCACAATGAAGTACTCCATAAATATGAAGCTCTTGGCACTTTTGAGCTCCTTGACTAAATCTGCGTGAAAATCCTCACCCAGCGGATAGTAAGTTGTTTTTGACCTATCAAAAACAGGCACCTTAGCCCCCACTTGCAGATATTTAGCCTGAGCGTAAGCATCAACATCAAGCTCCTTGAGCTTATCGATATTGTTAGTCTGGGTTAAGTGCGGACGGATTTTCTTGGCGGATTTTTCAAATCTTACGTAGTCTTTCTTACTCGCCTTGTTATTTGATAAAAGCAGAAATAAAAACGAACCGAAAATCGGAATAACCATCAAAATTACAACCCACGGCAGTTTATTCTCAGGAATTTCGTCACGATTTAAAATGTAGAGCAACACCACAAAGTAGAATATCCACGCCAGCACAACAATCGGCACAAACACCTCAAACAGCCAGCTCAGAATAGCCACCAGTATCGCAAACTGTAGCAATATCACAACTGCTCCGAGGAAAAACCTCGAGCGTATAAACTTTTTTAAAGCATCAATCATAATGACCTCACACAATAATTAAAGTTATTCAATGCATTACATTATATCCCAATTACACCGAAAATTCAACAAAAAAGGACACCGAAAAACGATTATGCAAGAGGCAATTTGCTAACACAATCTTTTATCAATTCATCCTCTTCCCATTTTATCGGATTGTTTTCGATATATTGCCATCTACTCAAATAATCGCGTTCATCACGTACAATATGGTCGTAATATGAACGCTGAAAAATATTTTCAAAGCTTCCTTATTTACAAAGCGTTTGAATGTAGAAACAAACGACGGGATTGTTTCATTCGTAGGGGATGGCGACTTCGACATCCCGCTATTATATACACTCATCAAAACATGAATATGATTAGGCATTATGACGTATTTATCTATTTTTATATAATCATATACTCTATTCATACATTCAAGGTTTTTCTCAATAATTTCACCATATCTATATAGGAATATTCTCGGGACGTCGTGGTCGCCGTCCCCTACGATTTTGCTGAACACAGGTTTTCTATCTTTGCTACAAATTGTAATAAAATACACACCTGCACTACTGTAGTCATAATCTTTCAAACGATTGTTTTTTCTTTTAGGAAGTTCCATAATCCTCACCAAATCAATTCTATCATACTCATTATGATTTTATCAACAAAAAAGGACACCGAGTAAATCGGTGTCCTGATTTTTATAAACACATCATTATGGATTGTATGTGTAGGTATCACAGTTGTACTTGCCGTTTGACTGAGTTGTTGTGTAGTAGCCCTGGTTGTTTGTAGCACCAAGTGAGAGGTCAACAGTCTGTGTGCCTGAGCCGTTTGAGAAGATGATGCTGTGGTACTTGCCTGTAGGAAGTGTAATCTTGTAAATCTTCTGTGAACTGCTGTTTGTAGAAACATAGTCCATTTCATCGCCAGGCCAGCTGTTGTTACCTGAGTCACCCCATACATAAGCGTAAACCTTGCTCCAGTTAGGGATGTTTGTAAAGTAGACGTCGATTGAATCGCCTACATTACCGCTTGAAGAACCGCCTGTTGCTGTGATGATAGCTGTGAGCTCTTTGTAAAGTGCGTCGAGCTTTGCATAAGCAGCGGCTGATGTGTCACCTGACTTTTCAAGCTCTTTTACATACTTCTTAACAGCCTGATACTGGTCGTATGATGAGTATGTGTAGCTACCTGTTAGCTCTTTCTTAGCAGTTGAAAGGAGTGTAGCAAAATCGTCAGCACCTGTTTGGGCGATATCCTTAGAAGAAACAGAAGCAACCGCTTTGCTCTCTACAGGGAACTTATCGATAATCTGAGCAAGGAACTGCTGGATTAAAGTAGCATCCATAATTGAAAGGTCGCTTGAGCCTGCTACCAGAGCGTTAACAACCGCCTCACCCTTGAGGTACTGAATTCTTGCGAGGTGGAGCTGAATAGAAGTAGCGTCTGAAATATTTACGTCACCGTCAAGGTCAGCATCACCGTAAAGCACAGGAGCTCTTGTTGGAGCCTCAGTTGGTGCAGGTGGCTGTGTTGGAGCCTCAGTTGGTGCAGGTGTAGGAGCAGGTGTAGGAGCCTGAGTTGGTGCAGGTGTCGGTGCCTGAGTTTCAATAGCTGATGTAGAAGTCTCAATGATGTATGTACAATCAGGCATAATCTCGTTTGAATACAGGTTAGCACCGTTAAAGATTACGCAGTTGTTGTATACATCAACGAGGTAGCCCTCAGAAAGACCGAGAACAGGATCTCTGTTTACAGAGCCGTTGATAAGGCGTCTTACACCGCCGATAGCACTGTTGTGCATCATAACAGCAGAAGTGCCGTTGTTGTCAGAATAGTTTAAGTGAGCAGAAAGCTCGAGGTGAGTATGACCTGTAACGATGATACACTCCTTGTATGTTTCCATCAGGGAGATAAATCTCTTTACACTTGCCTGTGAAGTAGTCATACCGAGGTCATAGTAAGGGCTTGGGTATTTATCACCACTACCCCAGTTTTCAATGTTAGCGTGCTCAAGAATGAAGATATTCTTGCCGTCACCGTGATATTTCTTTAAGAGTCCCTCAAGCCAGTTGAGCTGAGCTGTTGTGAACTGGTCGCCCTGGTTAGAGTAGAAACCGCCCTCCTGAGCCATAAAGATGAAGTGGTCACCTGTTGTAGGCTCGGTGATTTCAAAGTATGCCTTGTTAGCTTTGATTGTTTCAGCCTTTGAGTCAAGACCTGTTCCCAAAACGAAAGGAGCGTTAAGTACAGGAGAACTGCTCTTCCAGTTAACGTGTACATCGTGGTTACCGTTACACTCCCATACAGGGTTAACGTAGCTTGAGTCAGCTAAAATCTTCTGATATCTCTTGTACTCAGCAGCGTATGTAAGACCACCGTTCTGGTCATTTACGATGTCACCTGATGATACCAAGAAGTCAACATCTCTTTTAGCAAAGTTCTCAAGAGCCTTTGCCCAGTGAGTTTCATCGTGAGGATATCTGCCCTCGCCGTAAGAGTCATTTGCAAGCTGTGGGTCAGAGAACGCACCGAAGTTGTAGATTGCGTTTCCTGTGTTTAAAATCTTGCTCTGTGGGATAGCGTAAGTAGCTGTTGCAGCACTTACATTCTTGTTGCTTGGAACAGAAGCAGATTTAATAGCAATAATCTGGGTAGCCTTTGGCGGAATAGCTGTGTGGTCAAGCATCTTGTATGTGCCTGTGCTACCATTAGCAACGTTTAAAGTTGCGATATATCTGTAGCCGTCAAGTGCCTTTGTGTTATCAGCCCAGTAAAGGTAGTAGTTACCTGCTGATGAGCTGTTGTTAACAGTAAGACTGATTGTACCCTCTGCAAAACCTGCTTTACTCTTTTCATCTCCGCTGAATGCATAGCTCAGAGTAGCGCCGCTTGCAGCACTGGTGACACACGCTGTGCAGAACAGTGCAGAAAACAGTATGAGCACCGCAAGAATAGTAGCGATGGTTCTTTTCATTCTGATTACCTCCTGATATAAAAAACTTAAAGCATAAAACGTTCTTAATAGACGTGATAACATACAAAAACACACGTCTACACTTTAACATATATATATTAACATAATAATGTCTACAAATAAAGAAAATTATAGCAGAATTTCCACCAAAATTTCTGCTCTGTTTTTGTACAAAAAACACCCGCTACACTTAATTTTTCAGCTAAGCAATCATCAACACACCCGCAAAACTATGTTAATTATCTATAAAACCCACAAAAACACAGTGTTATTTTTGTGTATTTTTAACTTTACAATTTATTCTTATTGTGCTATACTCATTGTATCTAATTGTAGTTAATTATATGTTTTTATATGGAGGAGATTATCATGAAAAAGTTTATTTCTATCGCTATCGTTGCTGTTATGATGCTCGTTATGGGTACTGTTTCTGCTTTTGCTGAGGTTAGCCCTACTACTAAGCCAAGCCAGGATCAGCCATCAGGCCCTTCAACATCACCACAGACAGGCGACGTTGCTTTCTACTGCGGCTCATTTGCAGTATTAATGACAGCTGCTACTGCTGTTCTCGCTGCTAAGAAGATTAAAGAGTAATTTTTTATCAGGACTTTAAAGCTCCGCTTTTGGCGGAGCTTTTCTTTTTTCAGCTTTCTTTCATTGACATACTTTATTTGCAATTGTATAATTATTGTGTATGAATATAAAAAATCACAGGTTATAACTTAAGATACAAAAGGAAGATATTATGAAGAAAAAATCGGGAAAAATCATCTGGATCGTTGTACTTATCATATCAATTCTTATCTTTCTGCTATGCGCAGGCTACCTTGTTAAGTACTTTGTCTTTGACCCGTCACAAAACTTAACACGCCCGACCCAGACTCAAACAGCATCACAGGAGGCTACAAAAGATGAGGCTACCGCTGCCCCAACACAGGAGCCGACCTCTCGTTTCAAGGAAACAACAGCAAAACTCGAAGAAACCGAAACTGTCGATTTCTACGAGCTGATGCAGATTAACCCTGACATCTATGCGTGGATTTACATCCCTAACACAAACGTTGACTATCCTGTAGCCCAGAGTGCTAAAGGCATAAGCGACAGCTTTTATCTTGACCACAACGTGTACAAGAATTACCAGTTCTCGGGAACGATATACTCCGAAAAGCAGAACGCTAAGGATTTTTCCGACCCATGCACAGTGCTTTACGGTCACAATATGCTAAACGGCAGTATGTTTGCCTCCCTTCATAACTTCAACAACAAAGAGTTTTTTGATAATAACAACACTATGTTTGTATTCACAGAGGATAAGCTCTACACCTACCTTATCTACTCTGCATACCAGTATGACGACAGACATCTTCTAAACTCTTTTAATATGAACGACGACTCAAGTTTTCGAGAATATCTTGATTCAACTCTGTTACAGCGACCTTATTACTGCAACGTAAGAGAGGATATAAAGCTTTCTACCGACGACCGCATTTTAACGCTCAGCACTTGTATGAACGGTGGCGGTAACGTCAGATATCTTGTACAGGGGGTGCTTGTGGATGTCCAGGACACAGAATAACGATTTTGAGCCTACAAAGCCGATTATATCAACCACAGACCACACACCTACCCAGCAGGAGCTTGACGCAATCGAATATGTCACTCCCATTTCAAAAAGTAAACGCAAACATAAGAAACATTCTACACCAAAAGTATCACAAACCACTAAAGATGATGCCGCAGATTTCATCTACGCCCGCCCTCACAGCACAAAACAACGTAGAAAGAAAAAAGCCTTACGCATACTTATTATAGTTTTATGTGTACTTTTAGCTTTAGTAATAGTCGGTGCGGGAACTCTCTTTGTTTTTAACAAAGTCGGTAAATCTGCGATGCACAATTACGACGATATGAATATCGAACCTTCACCAGAAGTCGAAAAAATCGAAGAAGTCAAAGACGATGGTAAAACCATATCATATAACGGAAATACCTACACCTTCAACGAGGACATAGCCACCGTTGTGCTGATGGGTATTGACACCAAAGACTTCGAGAATACTGACCGCGAGGTTGGTTCTGGCGGACAGGCTGACGCTGTCTACATTGCTGTTATCGACACCAAAAACGACAAAGTTTCCATTCTCGGTGTATCACGTGACGCTATGGTTGACGTAAACGTATACAACACAAGCGGTGAATTTGTCCGCACTGAAAATATGCAACTGTGCCTTTCCTACGGCTACGGCGACGGTGCTCACACAAGCTGTGAAAACACCATATTAAGCCTTGAGAGATTGTTCTACGGTCTGCAGTTCAACACATATTTTTCAATCAATACAAAGGCACTCGAAACACTGACCGATTCTGTCGATGGTGTAACTGTCACAGCTTTAACCGGTTTCTATTCAAGCTACTACAAACGTAATATCAAAGTTGGTGATACTGTCACACTACACGGACAGGATGCCACCATGTACATACGCTCCCGTGATTTAGAAGAGCTCGACTCCAACAACGACCGTATGGCACGTCAAAAGCAGTTTATGACCGCTTTTATGTCCCAGATATGGAGTTCCGTCAAGTCAAACCCTGCTGTAATCACAGACTTGTACAGTGCTATATCAAACAACTCGACAACCAACCTCACCACATCAAAGATGACCTACCTTGCGACAACCGCAATTTCATCACTTGACTCTTACAAGGAGATTGAGTTTGTAAACGTACCGGGCACTGTTTCAAAGGGCGAGTACGCTGAGTTCATAGTAGATCAGGACGGTCTTATGGAAGTAATGCTTGACTTATTCTACATAAAAACAAACTGATTTATTCAAACAAAAAACCCGCTGATTATTTCAGCGGGTTTTTCTAAACGTTAAGACAAACTAAATTTTTCTTATCTCAGAAATCTGTGGCAACTCGTGGTAAATCTTCACATACTCACTCGGAGCACAGCCGTACACACTTTTGAACACAGCGATAAATGACTTGACACTCGGGAAGCCGTTTGACAAAGCAGCGTGAGTCTCGCTGTCATTGCTGTTCTGGATATCAAGCAACGCATTTTCAAGTCGCACAAGATTTAAGTAATTCTTAAAAGTCTTTCTGGTACTCTGTCTGAAATAGCGTGAAAAATATGTTGGAGTAAGTCCGACGTAAGATGAGATATCGTCAAGGCTGATTTTCTCCTTGTAGTTCTCTTTGATGAAGTCAATCGCCTTTTTAGCATATTCGAGGTCATCAGATGGCTCGTGTGTAGATACGTTCTCTTTTTTGACTCTGCATTTTGTGAACAGAACCATCATAATCTGCATCATAGCGCAGGATATCTTAAGCTCAGAGAACTCACCTTTGTTCTCAAGCTCGAACACAATAGCTTTGAGCAGCTGAGCAACACGCTGTTTAGCCTGCTCATTCTTATCGACATCAAGCATATAGTTCTCAAAATCAGGGAAATACGCCTTGATGTAGTTATATGAGAAAAGCACAACAAGGTACTTGACAGTTTCGTCAGGAGTTTTACCACAGGTCTGGTGAACATCCTCAGAATTGACAACAACATATTCGCCGTCAGAAATATCGTGGTCAACATTGTTCTGCATAGTCCACATTCTGCCCTTAACTATGTAGTCAATCTCAAGATTTTTGTGCCAATGCTTGTTAGTAAAGCACTCACAACCAGGCTTTTCATAAAGCATAACCTTACCGGGCAGGTTGTTGTCAGCAGTAACAATTTCGTATTTACATCGGTAACCGTTTGACATAATATCACCTCGTCCTAAGTAGTATAGCACATTTTTATGATGTTTGCAAATTTTATCTTAAAAAACCTTGTTGAAATGATTTTTACAATGGTGTATAGTAGTATAAAAGCCAAAAGGAGGTGCACAATTTGAAGAAAATCCTGTCGCTCTTTATGTGCATAGCACTGATTATTTCGCTATGCTCATGCTCATACTCAGATATTTTCAATCTTTATACAGACTACGACGGCGAGCTGATTGTACACTTCATCGACGTCGGACAGGGTGACTGCACCTTGCTTGAGTCAGACAACGAATTTATGCTTATTGACGCAGGAGAGGCAGAGTACTCTGCCACTGTGTGCCAGTATTTAGAAAACAACAGAGTAAAAAAGCTTGACTACGTTGTCGCTACTCATCCTCATTCGGACCACTGTGGCGGACTGACTGAGGTTTTAAACACCTTTTCTTGCGATAATTTTATCACTGTCGAAACTGACCAGCAGACGAGGAGCTGGCTCAATGTTCTTGATGCCGTCAGTAAAAATGATGTCAACTACATCGATGCAAAGGTCGGTGCAACCTACTCTTTAGGCAAGTCAGAATTTGAGATTCTCGGACCGTATTCTGATAATTACGATAACTACAACGACTACTCCGTTGTAATCAAAGCGACCTTTGGTAGTACCTCGTTTTTATTCACAGGCGATGCCGAGCGACTTGCAGAACATGAGATGCTTGACCACGGTGCTGACGTGAGTGCTGATGTGCTGAGAGTTCCTCACCACGGCTCATCAAGTTCCAGCAGTAAGGAGTTTTTATCTGCTGTGTCACCTACCTATGGTGTTATCTCCTGCGGATACCAGAACGACTACGGTCATCCTCACAAAGAAACACTCAGAAGCCTTAGCAATATCGGTGTCACAACCTATCGCACCGATACCTTAGGCACAATCGTTGCCACAACCGACGGTAACAACATAGAATTTTTCTACGAAAACACCGACGTAAAGGTAGAAACACCCGACCCTGTTCATTATATCGGCAACAAAAACAGTATGAAATTTCATATAAGCTCCTGTAGCTCAGTATCAGATATCAAAATAGAAAACAAAGTAACCTTCAGCTCACGAGAAGACGCCATAAAAAAAGGCTACACTCCGTGCAAAGCCTGTGACCCGTAAATTATGATTGATAACAACATCTGCGTCTGGGACGCTTTAAAGAACACACAAAAGCCCATCATCCTCTACGGTATGGGCAACGGCGCCGACAAGGTGCTCGACGAATTTAATAAAAGAAACATCGTCTGCCACGGTGTTATGGCAAGCGACGACTTTGTCCGCTACCAGAATTTCCGTGGTTTCACAGTGAAGAAAATGTCAGATTTCGAAGAAGAACTAGGCGATTTTATAGTCGCCTTGTGCTTTGCGTCCTCTTTGCCTGACGTTATGGAGCATATCCGCTATGTAGCAGAGTGCCACGAGCTTTTAGTACCGAATGTCCCTGTCTACGGTTATGAAGTAATCGATGACAGCTTTATCGCAAAATACAAGGACGATATACAGAAAGCCTACTACCTTATGGCTGATACTAAGTCTAAAGAAGTATTTGAAAACACCTTAATCTTTTTGTACAGCGGAAAGCTTTCTTACCTTACAAAAATTGACAGCGACAAAGACGAGGTTTTCGCTGATATTTTAAAACTGTCAGACAGTGAGAGCTACCTTGATTTGGGAGCATACCGAGGTGACACGGTGGACGAGTTTTTGCACTACACAAACGATTATCACAAAATCGTCGCAGTAGAACCAAACCTCAAGAATCATCAAAAAATGATAGACCACCTCAAAGACCTCAATAACTTCACCGCAATAAACGCAGGCATATCCGATAATATCGGCACAATGCTTGTTTCAAAAGGCGGTGGCAGACAGTCAATTGTCGGCGATAAAAAAGGAATCGAAACCCCTGTCACAACAGTGGACAGCCTGACCGATATCTACGAAAACTTCACCTACATAAAAGCGGACATAGAAGGTATGGAGCACAAAATGCTTGACAAAAGCACCAACACGCTCTCAAAAAAGCCGAAGCTCAACATCGCCGCATACCACACAAACTTTGACTTTTTCACTCTGCCTTTGAAAATCCACTCAATAAACCCGAACTATAAAATCTATCTTAGAAAACATCCCTACATACCTTGCTGGGACTTAAATATGTACTGCGTATAACAAAAAAGCACCTGCCGACTTAAAAACCTCGGTAGGTGCTTAATTTATTAACATTGTTATGTTGACATAAATACAGTAAATAGTAAGACACGCTATAGCCGTATAAAGTATAATATTCTGCCATAAGCTCAGCGTCTTATCCCCTGTTTTTACATAGTCTATGCCCATTTTCCCAAAGCACAAAGCAAGCGGTATCAAAAAGCAGAACAACACAGGCTGGGCATCAAAAGCCGCCTTAAAGTCAAATTGTAGCAAAGCCACCGCCATTCTCGACGTACCACATCCAGGACAGCACAGTCCTGTCACAAATCTAAACGGACACGGCAAGCCAATGTTAAACAACCTGACAACAGCATAATAAAGCAAACCGACCGAGACTGTTATCACAATCCCGGTCAGAAGTTTCTTTAACCTGTTTTTCTGCTCGCTATTAGCCCTGAACACTCTTGTTGATAGTATCCTGCATTAAGCAGTAGTTAACGATACCAAGACCGAACAGACCTAAAACGAGGTAGATGATTGGGCTGTTACTTGAATCTTCGCCTCTGCTGTTTTTGATAGCATCAACGTTCTCACCCATCTTGTAGTACCAGAACCAACCGTAGATACCGCAAGTGATAAGTGTGAGTAAGAATACCATACCACCTGATGTTGCACCCTGCTTGTTAGCAAGAGCGTTGAGCTCATCGTTGAGCTTAATCATCCAGATGATACCGTAGATACCACAAGTAACAATTGAAAGAATAATAGATACAACAATATTTCTCTGCATAAGAAAAATACCCCCTTAATTTAATTAGGCTCATTATACACTATATATAGTATGCTGTCAACACATATCACCACAATAGCGATATTATCGACTCTTTTTTGACCATTTTGGAGCCAAATTTATCAGAATAATGGAAGATATCACCAGTGCGATTCCGATGTAGCCGTACGGAAAGTCAACCGCCTCGTCAAAAACTATAACACCCGTGACAGTCGCAACAACAGGCTCGATAGACGCAACAATTGATGCGGTGCTCGGTTTGATATATTTAAGCGATAAAGTATATGTAACATACGGCAATACTGACGACAGCACCGCAAACAGCACACAAAACACAAAGCTATGTAAATCCCTTGTCATAACCTGTACCACAGGTTTTACATCTATTACAAATAATGATGCAACACCCGAAAATATGAATGTATACAGCGTTATTGTCAGCGGACTGTAATTTCTGTTTAACGCAAGACGTGAGAAAATCGAGTACAACGCATAGCACACGCCTGACATCAGGCCATAAATCACAGCCACAACATTTATATCGCCACTATCTGTCAGCACTCCTGTCACAAACAGACATCCCACAAACGCCAATACAAGCGATATTATTTTTATCACACTCAGCTTTTCTTTGAACAAAAACACCGAGAACATCATAACAAATATCGGCGCAGTATAAAGCAGGACCGATGCCATCGACAGCGAGCTCAGTTCAATCGACTTGAAGTAGCAGAAAGAGAAAGTCGCAACGCTCAGCACTCCTGTACCCAGAAAGCACCACAAATCCTTTAGCTTTATAATAAATAGTTTTCTATTGAAAACAAAAGCAAACAAGCTGAACAAAACAGCAGATATAACCATTCTGATAGCTACAATCTGCATCGAAGATAGCCCCTGTGACTGGAGATTACGCACAAAGTATCCTATCATACCCCACAGCGTACCTGCCACCACAGCGAGCAACACCGCAATTTTTTTCATTATATTAACCTTCCAACATCAGTTTCATATACGCACATGGAGGTGCCATATCGTACAGTGGCATAATGCCTTTATCGAGCACACTGCTCATCGAATAGTAGTTAGCCTTGCCCGATTTTAACCCGCAGACATAAAGCGGCACACCCTCAGCTTTACACTTATCAATCAGCGTTGTGATACAATTGTCGCTGTTTCCTACAGCACACACAGAC
This sequence comes from Ruminococcus sp., assembly GCA_017473555.1. Taxonomy (GTDB): domain Bacteria; phylum Bacillota; class Clostridia; order Oscillospirales; family Acutalibacteraceae; genus Ruminococcoides. The sequence continues at coordinate 12,736 of JAFUKO010000079.1, forward strand.
CCTGCGTGATAGGTACGATGAAGCACACAGTCAAAACCGCTTACATCGATTTTACTGTAGTCTAGATCAGGGTACGGCATAACCTGCATAATTTTCTTAGTAAAACTCAGGTCAGCCTTGTCTATACACACGCTGTGAGTATTTGCACTTTTACCCTCTCGCTTCTCGATAACACCATTTCTGTAAACCGCAAAAGCTCCATCAAGCGAATAAAAATCATCGCTTAACGTATCGCTCTCAAAAAGCTCGACCGCTCTGTGGATATACACAACCGAGTCAGAGTTTCTATATGGCACATACACTCCGTTTATCCCCTGTCTTATAAGCTCAACACCTGCGATAAAATTATCCATACCGTTAGACTTTTCATCCTGAAGCGACTTGTCCGCAGCGACAACACAAACAGGTTTGTTGATATCTGAAAACAAAAGTCCTAACAGTGCCGATGTATAAGCGAGCGTGTCTGACCCATGGGTAACAATCACGCCGTCATAAAGGCTGAAATCAATGCGTCTGAATTCATCAATAATAGTCTTGTAGTCAGAAAGCCTCACGTTTTCACTCAGGATATTTATCGGAGATACAACCTCAAACTGAGTTTCTTTGTCAATTTCTGCGTACTTTTTGAGTACCAAAAGCTTGCCCTGAGGTGTAACATCTATAACACCATCGTCAATAATACTGGCGATAGTTCCGCCTGTTGTAAAAAGTAAAATCTTCATAAAATCACCGTTATTAGTTTACCACATCAAAGTACGTATTACAACAAAAGATAAAACAAAAAAGACAGAGAGCATAACCCTCTGTCTTTAATATCAAATGTATGAAATCACTTCTTTGCGAGCTCTTCCTTGATAACCTTCTCAATGCTAGGAGCAGTGAAACCGAAGATTTCAAGAAGCTCATTAGCAGGGCCTGAGTAACCGAAGCAATCGTTAACGCCGATTCTTCTTACCGGAACAGGGCACTCAGAAGATGTAACCTCACATACAGCATCAGCAAGACCGCCGATAACGTTGTGCTCTTCAACTGTGATGATTCTGCCTGTTTCCTTAGCGGCCTTGATGATGATATCACGGTCGATTGGCTTAATTGTGTGGATGTTGATAAGACGAACAGAAATGCCCTCTTTCTCAAGATTCTCAACAGCCTTCTTAGTTTCGTTTACAGGAAGACCTGTAGCGATAACAGTGATGTCGTTACCCTCGTGTAAAGTGATACCCTTACCAAGCTCGAATGTGTAGTTGTCAGGGTCGTTGAATGATGGAATAGCAAGTCTGCCAAGACGGATATATACAGGACCCTGGTGCTCGATAGCAGCCTTTGTAGCCGCAAGCATCTCGTAGTGGTCAGCAGGGTTTAAGATTGTCATGCCAGGGATAGTACGCATAATACCGATATCCTCTAAGCACTGGTGTGTAGCACCGTCCTCACCTGTTGAAATACCAGCGTGTGAGCCTGCGATTTTAACATTGAGCTCAGGATATGCAACAGAGTTTCTGATCTGCTCAAAAGCTCTGCCTGTAGCAAACATAGCAAAAGATGCAGCAACAGGAATCTTACCGCAAGATGCAAGACCGGCAGCAACACCGATCATATTACCCTCAGCGATACCGCAGTTTCTGAATCTCTCCGGGAAGCTCTTCTGAAAAATAGATGTCTTTGTAGCTGCAGCAAGGTCAGCATCAAGAACAACAATATCCTCGTTAGTTTTAGCAAGCTCACACAAAGCCTCGCCAAAACTCTCTCTGGTTGCTTTAGTAACTATCTGTGCCATAGCTTAACCCTCCAATTCTTCTAACTGAGCGTCGAGCTCTTTTATTGCGATTTCAAATTCCTCAGCGTTGCACGCTTTACCGTGCCAGCCTACCTGATTTTCCATAAAGGATACGCCCTTACCCTTGATTGTCTTAGCGATAATAGCAGTAGGAACGCCCTTAGTATTTCTTGCGTTATTTAAAGCCTCTTCGATCTGGTCGAAATCGTGGCCGTCGATTTTAAGAACATTAAAACCGAAAGACTCAAACTTCTTGTCGAGTGGTTCAACACCGCCGACCTGAGCAGTGGAGCCGTCAATCTGTAAACCGTTGCAGTCAACAAAAACTACGAGGTTATCAAGACCCTTGTGAGCAGCAAACATAGCAGCCTCCCAGACTTCGCCCTCTTCACACTCGCCGTCGCCCAGCACTGTGTAAACTCTGTAATCCTTGTTGTCAATCTTTGCACATAAAGCCATACCGCAAGCAGCTGAAATGCCCTGACCGAGTGAGCCTGTGCTCATATCGATACCAGGTGTGCCCTTCATATCAGGGTGACCCTGAAGCATAGCACCAACGTGTCTTAACTTCTCAAGCTCCTCCATTGGGAAGAAACCCTTTAAAGCAAGAACAGCGTAAAGGCTAGGACAGCAGTGACCCTTAGATAAAACAAAACGATCTCTGTCAGCCCAACGTGGATTACTTGGATCAACATTCATCTCTTTAAAATAGAGATAAGTGAAAATGTCAGCAGCAGACAAAGAACCGCCCGGATGACCTGATTTTGCGTGGAAAGTACCTACAACAGCACCTCTTCTTGCTTTAGTAGCAAGAATTTTCATCTGATTTGTGTCAGTTGAATTCATCGTTTGACCTCCTCAAAATATAACGTATACTTAGTTCACGTTAATTCTAACATACAAAATACGACGTATTTTTCATTTAAGAAAAAAACAGCAAAAAATAAAGTTTAAATAATATTGAAAGAATGAACAAAAAATTGTATAATTATACAAATCGTGAAAGGAATTAATAAAATGTTACTTGCTATAGATGTTGGAAACACTAACATAAAGTTCGGCATTTACGACGGTACAGAGCTCCACAGAATCATCAAGCTCTCAACCGACAGCCACAAGACCGCTGACGAATTTGCGGTTGAGCTTTTCACATTGTTCAAGGTTTACTCTGTCGATGCATTTTCTATCGACAGTTGTATTATGTGCTCTGTAGTGCCTCGTATTACAAATCGACTCAAAGCCGCAGTAAAAAGTGTCACAGGCGTCGATGCTTTAGTTGTAGGACCTGGTATAAAAACAGGCGTCAACATCTGCATCGATGACCCTGCTACCTTAGGTGCTGACCTTGTAGTAGCTTGTGCCGCCGCACAATCTATGGTATCATTGCCAAGTATCGTGATATCTATGGGCACCGCTACCGCAATGTTTGTTATCGATAAGAACAAGCGTATGCTTGGCGGTACTATCGCTCCGGGTGTGTCCATCTCACTTGATGCACTCACCGCCCACGGTGCACTGCTTCCGTCAATCGAGCTGAAAGCTCCGCAGAACATCATCGGCAAAAACACCGATGACTCAATCAGAGCAGGCGTTGTTATCGGCACAGCGTGTATGATAGACGGTATGATTGAAAAAGTCGAAGAAGAACTCGGCTGTAAATGCTCTGTTGTTGCAACAGGCGGTATCGCTCCGATGATAGTTGACAGCTGTAAGCACGATATTATATTAAAAGACGACCTCATTTTAGAGGGCTTACGCATTATTCATCTGAAAAACGAATAAATTAGAAGTGCCGAGCACCGATGTAGGGGCGACCCTTAAGCAGGGGCGGCAACCCTTTCGGCGTTACACGCCACCTCCCCTAATAGGGGAAACTCATTGGTCGTCCGTCGTGCCGAGCACCGATGTAGGGGTCGACGACCCGTGTGCGATTTATAACATCAACGTTTTAGCGATGATGCTCAGCACACACAAAATATCATTAGTCTAAATTTGCGCTTCATCCCATTTGGGAGAGGCAGCAGGAGGTATAAAAATGATAAAAACAAAAGAAAAAACAATCAGGTTAGTAAGCCTTGGCATCCTCAGTGCTATAATAATTGTACTGCAGGTTATCGCTACTTACTTTCCAACCAAACCGTTCGCCATTACACTCTCTTTGATTCCGATTATTATCGGCTCCGCTTTATTCGACGAAAAGGCAGGAGCATTTTTAGGCGGAGTTTTCAGTGTAGTTGTAATCACTATGTGTGTAATCGGAGCGGATGTAGGCGGTGCGATGGTCTGGAACGCCAATCCATTTTTGTGCGTACTCGTATGTATGACAAAGGGCGTTATGGCAGGCTACGTCAGCGGACTTGTTTATCGTCTGTTAAACAAAAAAAGTCCTATAGCCGCTACCTTTGTAGTGGGAGTTTCAGCCCCTGTAGTCAACACAGGTATCTTCATTTTAGGACTTGTGCTTTTCTTCAGACCAATTCTCTCACAGTGGTCAGGCGGCAGCGATATGCTGTACTACATACTCTTTGGCTTAACAGGCATTAACTTCCTTGTAGAGCTCGGTGTAAATATGGTTTTATGCCCTGTAATCGTTAAGATTTTAGAAGCTGTCAAAAAGAACATACACTAAAAACCCATAAACTTTTCGGAGGACAATATGAACGAGATTTCACCAAACAATTTACCAAAGTCAGCCTTTGAGATGATCGGCAAGGACTGGATGCTCCTCACAGCAGGAAACGAGCAAAAGTACAACACAATGACCGCTTCCTGGGGTGGACTTGGAGTACTGTGGAACAAAAACGTCGTGTTTGCATTTGTCAGACCACAGCGTTTCACCTTTGATTTTATGAACGAGTCAGAGTATTTCTCATGCTCATTCTTTAAAGAGGAATACAGAAACGCTCTGAGCTTTTGCGGAAAATACAGTGGCCGTGATGTTGACAAAGCAAAAGAGTGTAATCTCACCCCAGATTTCACAGAAAACGCACCGTACTTTTTAGAAGCCGACACAGTAATCATCTGCAAAAAGCTCTACGCTCAGCAGATGGATGAAAGCTGTATCATCGACGAAAGTATAAAGGCTAACTACAACGGCGACGACTACCACCACGTTTTCGTCGGCGAAATCGTCAAAGTCCTCAAAAAGTAAAACAACATATCGATACCATATAAAAAGAGAAGGCAATTACGCCTTCTCTTTTTTGATATATAGTTCATCTTCTTCCCACTTAAGAGGATTATTATCAATATAGGTGTAGTGCTCAAGATAATCTTTCTCATTTCTGATAATGTGGTCAATAAACGATTTTTGCCATACGCTGTGTCCAATTTGCTTAGACACATACCCCTTCATCTGCTTCACAACTCGAGAAATTGTAGGGGCGACCAGTGGTCGCCCGTCAATATTGCCTTCAATACTTAATAGGATATGCACATGATTAGGCATAACAACATAATTATCGATTTTAACATCAGGATAATATATAGGTATTTTGTGTATTGCCTCGTCTACAACCTTACCGTATTTTGATAACCTTGTTTCTTGCTGGCGACCAGTGGTCGCCCCTACATTATTCCAAAACAATGCTTTGCGGTCCTTAGTGCAGATCGTAACAAAATACACACCCGCACTACCATAGTCATAATCTTTCAAACGAATACTTTTTCTTTTTGCAAGTTCCATAATATCACCACATATATTCTACCACATAACATTTTTGGTATCAAATACCAAAGGCACGAAGCTTACTTCGTGCCTTTAATTTTTCTATATTTATTTTACAACAATCGCCTGATACGAAAGCTGGGCATAACGCTCGTTTGAAATCTCTTTACCGAAAACCGAAATGCCACCGCTGACAGAATCGCCGAAATAGTAGTTCTCCTCATCAAAACCGCACAGCATCATACAGTGCTCGTTCTGGAGCCACACTTCAGTATCACCGAGAGCGTGTCGTGCGTTCTCGTCAACATATGTTACAATCCACGAAAACTTCTCGTACGGTTCGTCCATATATGTAGTCGCCCACACCATGACAGGGATATCGTTAGCCACGTACTTCTGGCACAATTCATCAAGCGACACTCCCGATAACGCAATAGCCTGCTTACCATCATCAATCGTGTGCAGATAACTGTTCATACACTTTGCCATAGCAGGGGCATTGATACCGTAGCCATAGCCGTTGTACACGTTACCCGCAAACGCACAGTTCATATCAGGGCCGTACATATTTCCGTCCTCGCCATAATAAACGTCATAGCAATGTAAGTAATTATCAGCAAATTCGTACTCTGTGATGTCATATCCCAGAGTCTGAAACAGCATTGTGCAAGCATAGGTTTCACAGCCTGACCTCAGCCCGTCCTGAACCAGAGTAACCACATTTTCAATGTGATGCTCGGTTACCGTCGGCTGTTGAGTTTCCTCTTGAGTTAAAATATCACCGATAGTGTCCAGCGGTCTTTTACTATCTCTGACTACACAGAAAACAGAGATAACCAGAACCGACAGCATAGTAAACACTACCATTATGCAAACCAAAAAACTAAATGCTCTGTTTTTCATACATCTTCTCATTTCTTTCAGATAATAAGATACTGTATTTGCCATTACGCTTATTCTACCACATACACATTTATTAAGCAAGTTACAAAGCAGTACAGGATGTTTTTTTGCCATATTCACGCCTATATATTGCACTCTTTTCACAAATCGTATAAAATATACGTATCATGGGCTGATATGTTATCATATATTGCCTATTGCATTGATTTTGAAAGTTTGTTAAAATATTAACAGGTTAAAGTGAGGTAGAAGAACCGATCTTTAACACAGACTTTTAAAACACAATCTCATTCTGTATGGAGGACAACATGGAGAATAAAGTATACGACATTATCGATAGCGTCGAAAAGCTCGAAAGTGCTATCAAGAACATCAGAAAACAGCAGGAAATTTTCGCTACCTACACACAGGAGCAGGTAGACAAGATTTTCCTCGCCGCTGCTTCTGCTGCTAACAAAGCAAGAATCCCACTCGCTAAAATGGCTGTTGAAGAGACAGGCATGGGTGTTGTTGAAGACAAGGTTATCAAGAATAACTACGCATCTGAATACATCTACAACGCATACAAGGACACAAAGACTTGCGGTGTTATCGAAGAGGATAAGGCATTCGGCACAACAAAAATCGCTGAACCAATCGGCGTTATCGCTGCCGTTATCCCTACAACTAACCCAACATCAACAGCAATCTTCAAGTGCTTATTAGCATTAAAGACAAGAAACGCAATCATCATCTCCCCTCACCCACGTGCAAAGAACAGTACAATCGCTGCTGCAAAGCTTGTACTCGAAGCCGCTGTAAAAGCAGGTGCACCAGAGGGAATTATCGACTGGATTGACGTTCCATCTTTAGATATGACA
>JAFUKO010000080.1 GCA_017473555.1 Ruminococcus sp.
AACGATAATGACTGATATCTGGGTATCATTCCGATATTCTCTGCTTACGGAATGGTTTGCGGTATGCATATGCCACTTTGTATGAGACATACCCTTGTTCCGATACCAAAGTTTGTCCCTAATACTATTGGTAAGCTTGTTAAAACATATAAGCCTCAGGTTATCATCAGCACCCCTGTGTTTATTGAGTTGTTGATTGACAGCAAAGAGGTTAAGAATATGGACCTTTCGTTCCTTTATACTCTGGCTTCAGGCGGAGATACTATGAACGAAGGTTTAGAAAAAAAGCTCAAGCAGTTTATGAAAGAGCATAATATGAAGTTCCCACTTGCTCAGGGCTACGGAATGACAGAACTCTCTGCTGCTGCTTCTTTCTGTGTTAATACAATGTACAAGCCTGGAAGCGTCGGCATACCGTCGCTTACTACTACTGTAAGTATTTTTGATCCTGACACCGGTGAAGAACTCGGATATAACGAGATTGGTGAGGTGTGTGTAACAGGTCCGTCAATGATGAAAGGCTATTTCCACGCAGAAGAAGAAACCGCCATCGTTATGCGCAAGCACGATGACGGACTCACATGGATTCATTCAGGTGACTTAGGTTATATGGACGATGATGGCTTCTTGTTTATTATCGGTCGTATAAAGCGTATGATTACACGTTTTGACGGTCACAAGGTTTTCCCTATAAATATGGAAGGTCTTATCAGTGGACTTGAAGAAGTCAAAAACTGCTCTGTTATCGGTGTTAACGACAGAGAGCACTCACAGGGTCAGTATCCTTTAGCGCTTGTCGAATTTGTTCCAGGTGTTGATAAGGATGTTGCTTGTGCAGAAATTTTCAAATACTGCGATGAACAGATAGAGGAGAGAGGAAAGCCGGTGGCTGTTATCCCGGTTGACGAAGTTCCGCTCACAGGTATGGGTAAGAACGATGCCAAAGCACTCGAAAAACTCTACTCGGACTTTGACTACACTTCATGGAGTCCAAAGGTTTAATAAGTAAGCTTTAAACCGTAACTTGCGGTTAAGTATATAAATTTATTGCTCCACAGAATCACTTTTGTGGAGCAGTTATATTAGGAGGCAGATTTATGAAAAAACTATTCAGACAGAGTATCTCTATTTTGATAGTTGTTTGTCTTTTAGTCGGTATGTGTCCTGCAGTTTTTGCAGCTCAGACTGAAGAAAAGGTGAAGTACATATCATTTGGTGACTCTATGACTAACGGCTATGGCCTTACAGGCTATGGTAATGTAAATGGTTTTCTGGAAGAATCCCCTGACGCTTATCCTCACAAGATAGCTGAATATTTCGGTTGGGACCTTACTCACCAGCTCGCTGTAAGTGCTATGCGTGCAGAGGATTTACACTATATCCTTGAGTACGGCAAGGAGGGTGCTTATCCGGGTGACGATTATACAAGAACAGAGTTTATTAACGGTCGTTTTAAAAACGATTGTGGTGGTGTAGAAAACGCTGCTCAGGTATATCAGAGTGCTACTGCTGATGCTGATGTTATCACACTCGGTACAGGTAACGCTAACTTTGGTGTATTCTTACTTGGTCGTATTACTAACGCTTTCGGTATTCTTGGCGGCAATCCTGCAGATGATGCGTGGATTGATTTTGAAGATGTTATGATGGAATGTGACGAGTCTACAAAAGCATTTATCCGTCAGATTCACGAAGAAGTTAAAGCAAAGCTTTACGAGGTAGTGCCAGAGGAGTCGCACGAGATTATCGCTCCTATTGAGAATGCTATTTCCTACACTGTTGTAAGCTACATGATGAACTATGCAGGTTGTATTGACCGTATTGTTGAGCTTAATCCTGATGTAGAAATCATCATAGTTGGCCTTATGAATACATTTACAGGTATGGATCTTTCATATGAAGGCAATATTATTCCTCTCGGCGAGGTAGTAGGCGAAGCTGTTGAAGCAGTTAATATTTATCTTTCAACACAGCCTGTTGTACTCCAGATGATGGGTAAATATCCACAGGCTAAGTTCTACTATGCTGAATCTCCTGATGTTGATGTTATCGTAAACACATATGCTTCTCAGATCAATAATCCTGACTCTGTTTTACGTTCACGTGTATATGATGATATCATGGATATGGTATGGCCAATGCTCCTTCAGATGTCAAGTGACTATGTGGACATTACATTTGAAGAGGTGCTCGCTTATGAGCAGGCACTTAATGGTACTAACAAAGAGTACGCTGAGTACGTAACAAATAATGCATCAAGAATTATGTCTATCGCTGTGTATCTTGCTTTTGAAAAAGCAATTATAGATGCTTCTGACCTTGAAGTGCTTGATGCTGCAGCTATCATAAAGCTTGCGAGCGGTTTTGGTGACATATTCAACGGTTTACAGGGAAAAGTTGAAACTTATATGAGTGAGAATATGGATGCAGAGCAGATGGTAAGAGCCGGTATGGTTGCGATATATCTTCCTGAAGAGCTCAGACAAGAGGTTTACAAGTTCCTCGCTCTTCCTGATGCAATGAGCACTGTATTGATTCAGGACAAGACTATCGAAGGTTTGCTTAACCTCTTTGCACGTATGATTATTGGTAACGGTATCGGTTGTCACCCGAGTGCAGTAGGTCACGATTCTTTAACAGCAGCTATTATTAATTCATATGAAAACAGCTACACAGCATCTGACGCATCAGCTCAGAAGATAGAGGTTGCTGTACAGAAGATTTTATATGCTCTTGAAAAATATGGTCCACAGGATTCTAATTACTATGAAGTAACAGATGACTCTTACTATGTTGCAATCGGTGACGGTTCAGCTACATCTACTGACTACGCTGATTATGTTGAGCAGTTTGCAAGAGAGAATTTCCTTGATTATAAGAATCTTGCTAAGAGCGGTCTTCTGATTCAGGATGCAGGCTCTGTACTTGCAGATAATTATGCAGATATCGCAAAAGCTGACCTCATCACTGTAGGTTTTTCTAACGTAACCCTTCTTGAGAAAGCTCTTGAGGCAGCTATCGCTTCTGCAGCGGGCAAGCCGAATCAGTATGACTGGAGTGCTCTGGTTACAGAAGAAGGCGTAGCATATGTCGAAAGCCTTAAAGAAATGATGAAAGCTGAACTTGTTAACGCAGGTGTAAGCGGAACATTCTCTTACAGCTTAGGTGGATTCTTCACAATACAGATTGATACAACAGAATTTGTCCTTGCTTTACTTGAAAACTATGCATACAATGCTCTCACTTATGCTTACACAATGCCTGAGTATGTTAACGCAATCCGTGAGATTAACCCTGAGGCTAAGGTGCTTATCGTAGGCACATATAATCCGTTTAAGGGCAGAACTCTTGTATTTGACGGCAAGGAAATCCCACTTGGTGAGTACCTTGATAAGGTTGTTGATATAACAACACTCCACTCTACAGTATACAGCTCACTCACTGAGAATGTTATCCTTGTAGAAGCACCAAATGTTGAAAATGCTAGCAAGGGCGATAAGATGGAAATCGTTGAGTTTGTTGGTGCTATTATGGCTAAGTTCGGTTTGTATCCAAACGAGAACGGTCACACATATATCAAGAACCAGCTTGTAAACGCTCTTGATATCAATATTACAAAGAAAATACCTGGCGACGTAAATATGGATGGTAAAATCAATGTATTTGATGTTACTGAAATTCAGATGCACGCTGCTGAATTAACTAAGCTTACAGATGAGCAGATTGAACTTGCTGACGTTGATGGTAACGGCATCGTTAACATTTTTGACGCTACTTTAATTCAGATGTATATCGCAAGTATGATCACAGACTTTGCATAAATTCCTGTTTTATTAGTTTTCAAACAGTGTGCAACACTTGTTAAGATACTTTAAAATTTAAATAATTGGTTTTAAGACCGTGAAACTTTCGAGCCTGGCGTTTATCTACGCCGGGCTCTTTTTTGTGTTTTTTAGGTATGGAAAAATTCTTACGGGTCATTTATAATATTTAAGGATTATTTAATAATTTAAGAATTATAATGTGACCATCGTAAGAAAAACAAACAGAAAAGGAGTCACAACAATGTATCTTAACATTCTTAAACGAGATTTAAAACGAAAGAAAACCATGAATGTAATTCTGCTTATATTCGTTATTCTATCTGCTATGTTTATGGCAAGCAGTGTAAATAACATCATAGCTGTTACAAGTGGTCTTGATACTTTCTTTGAACAAGCCGGTATGGCGGACCACTACGTTTTAGCTCTTGACGACGAAAACGATAGTTTAGACAAAGCACTTAATAAACTTGATTCTACAACTGAATATAAAAGAGAAGACATCTTCTACTCTTTAGGTTCAAATGTTGAAATCAATGGAGAAACAATGAATGATCTGGACAAAACAGCTCTTGTTATGTCTGTTGATAGCAGAAAGCTTAACTACTTCTCACCTGACAATAAAGAAATCACAGAGGTTGAAAAAGGCAAAGCTTACATTTCCGGTCCGTTTGCAAGTGACGCCGGACTTGAAGTAGGTGACAAATTCTCTTTAGTCATTGGTGAACACCGATTAGAGCTTGAATATTTAGGCAGAGCAAAAGACGCGCTGCTTGGTTCTGACTTTATGGGCAACCCAAGATTTATCCTAAATGATGCTGACTATAAATATCTTACAGAAGATGAAGAAGCACAAAATTTCGATGGTAGCGTTTACTACATAAATACAACAGATACAGCTGCAGTAGAATCGGCTGTTGGAGAACAGGGTGGTATCATTCTGAGTGTAGGCAATGATACAATAAAAACAACATACGTTATGTCTATGATAGTTGCGGCACTTCTTCTTATCGTAAGTTTGTTCCTTATCATCGTTTCATTTGTAGTGCTTAAACACACTATCGGCTTTACTATCGCTGAAGAATTCAGAGAAATTGGTGTTATGAAAGCAATCGGTATGAAGAACAGCTCAATCAGAGCATTATATCTTATCAAGTATTTTGCAATCACGCTCGTTGGTTCTGCTATCGGTTTTGGACTGAGTATTCCGTTCTCAGAATTTATGCTTAAATCTGTAAGCACATCAATATACCTTGGTAGCGAAAACTCAATTATAATAGGTCTTTTCTGCAGTATCGCAGTAGTACTTATCACTTTACTCTTCTGTTGGAGCAGTACAAGAAAGATAAAGACACTTTCACCGATTGATGCCGTAAGAAATGGTCAGACAGGTGAAAGATTCAGAAAAAAGAGCATCATGCACTTAAATAAGAGTAAGCTCAGCTCCAGTGCGTTCCTTGCAGCCAACGATATCATTAGCGCACCAAAGAAATACTCTATCATTACTATTGTGTTTGCTATACTGATGCTTTTGGTAATGATTCTTGCAAACACAGCAAACACATTAAACAGCGAAAAACTTCTGTTCCTGCTTGGTTGTACTGAAAGTGATGCTTATCTCTTCCAGACAGATGCCGCTGTAGAAGCTATCAACCCTGACGTTAATCCGCAAGATGTTATCAACGATACAATCATTGATATTGAGAACACATTAAAAGAAAATGATATACCGGGCGATGTACATATAGAGTTTCAGTACACAACATCGGTTATTGCAAATGGAAACAAAGCAGGTGTTCCATTCCAGTATTGCCCTGACACAAAAGCCAGTGACTACACATACGGCGAGGGTGTGGCACCTCAGCATGCAAACGAAGTTGCACTCTCTTACCTCACAGCTGAGAAACTCGAAGTTGGAGTTGGCGACGAAATCACAATTCTTGCAAGCGATGAAGAATTTAAGTGCACAGTAACTGCACTGTACCAGACATTCCAGCAAATGGGTACAGTCTGCAGACTTCACGAAGACTTTGATGTGTCAAAGCTTGATGCTTCAGGTGTATTCGCTTTCCAGATTGACTTTGATGACGAACCAAATAAAGCAGAAATCGAAAACAGAATCGAAAAACTCAAAGATATCTTTGATACAAATAAGGTGTACAACTGTGCGGACTTTGTAAAAGACTGTACAGGTGCGGCTGATACAATCAAGTCAGTCAAGGATCTGGTGCTTCTCATCACACTGATTATTGTAATACTGGTTGCCGTACTTATGGAACGTTCATTTATTTCAAGTGAAAAATCTGAAATCGCTTTGATGAAAGCAATCGGGTTTTCAAACAAATCTATCATTTGGCACCATACTTTAAGATTTGGTATTGTAGCGTTTATGGCTTCAATTCTCGCGGCTATATTATGTATGCCGTTAACTAAACTTACTATGGACCCTGTTATGGCAATTATGGGTGCAGTTTCAGGTGTAGGCTATGAGATTGTACCTGTTGAAATCTTCTTTGTATATCCTGCGATTTTAGTAGTAGTAACTATTATTGCAGCATTCTTTACATCAATTTACACAAACACAATCAAGTCATCAGACGCTTCTAATATAGAGTAATTTAAGAATAGGAGAATTATTATGAACACAGTACTTAATGTTAAAGACCTTTGTAAAACATATATCACAAACAAAAGACAGAACAACGTATTAAAGAATGTAAACTTCAAAGTTGAAGAAGGCGAAATGGTTGCTATTATGGGCCCATCAGGCTCAGGTAAGTCAACACTTCTTTACACTGTTTCAGGTATGGACAGAATGACCGCAGGTGAGGTTGAGTTCTGCTCAAATAATATAGAGAAGCTTAATGATAACGAGCTAGCTCAGCTTCGTCTTGACGATATGGGCTTTATCTTCCAGCAGATGTATATGCTCAAAAACCTCACTGTTCTTGATAATATTATTCTTCCTGCTGTAAAGTCCACTAAGACCAAGGAGAGCAGAGCCGAAATCGCTGAGCGTGGCTTAAAGTTAATGAAAAAGCTGGGTATTGAAGACATTGCAAACAACGATATCAACGAGGTTTCAGGCGGTCAGCTCCAGCGTGCTTGCATCTGTAGAAGTATGATAAATAATCCTAAGGTTATTTTTGCTGATGAACCGACAGGTGCGTTAAACCGCACATCATCAAACGAAGTTATGGAGGAGCTTTCAAAGCTTAATAAAGAGGGCACAACAATTATGCTCGTAACTCATGACGCCAAAGTTGCTGCAAAGTGCTCAAGGGTGCTTTTCATCGTTGACGGTAACATCAAGGGTGAGTATAATGTTGATGTGACAGCTTCACTTCGAGACAGAGAGCGTTCACTCAATAATTGGCTTATGGAAATGGGTTTTTAATATGGATATACTTATCGTTGAAGACAACAAAGAACTAATTACACTTTTAACTGATTTTCTAAGAGCTGATGGTTACACAGTAAGTGTAGCTGAAAGCGGAGAAAAAGCCTTGTCCCTATATGAAAAGTATGGGGCAAGGCTTGTCCTGCTTGATATAAACCTGCCTGGTATGGATGGCTTTGCTGTGTGTGAGAAAATCCGTAAAGAGGGTAATACTCCGATTATTATGCTTACAGCTCGTGTTAGTAAAGAAGACAAGCTCAACGGCATTATACTTGGTGCAGATGATTATATTGAAAAGCCGTATGATATAGATATCTTACTTGCTAAAATCAAGGGCATTTTCAAACGCAGATTTGCTGAAGATAAAATCACCGAGGGCGATATATCTTTAAACTTAGTCACTCAATCTGTCACAAAAGGTGACAAAGTGATTGATATGACAGCAAAAGAATTCGAGTTGTTAAAATTACTGGTTGAAAACAAAGGTCAGACTATGACAAAAGACAGACTTTTTAACTCAATCTGGGGTATAGACAGTGAGTCGGAAACCCAAACACTCACTGTTCATATCAAGTGGCTCAGAGAGAAGATAGAAGCAGACCCTAAAAATCCGACCCATATAGTAACTGTATGGGGCAAAGGCTACCGCTGGGAGGATTAATATGAAAAGCTATAATAGAATCATAGCTCTTGTGGTAGTGTTTATAATCGCTTTATTCATAGGTGTAAACTTCTTACCAAATAAGTATAGCGAACAGTCAGGCTTGCACAAAGTTGAAATCAGCAGAGTTGTGAGAGAAATCGAAGAGACAGGGGAAATTCCTGACAGCGATGATTATGACAGTATTTTAGGCGTGTACGAGCAAAACTCTGATGAAGATTTTTTTGTGAGTGATAATGACTACGTAATTCGTGAAATTGGCGATAAACTCTATCGCATTGAGTATTCAAAAACAAGTGAGTCAAAAAACGAAATACTGTATATAAACATTGCGCTGGCTGTATTCTCACTCTTTGTTATATCTGTGCTTTTTTACATCCGACATAGTATCATAAAGCCTTTCTCACAAATCACAGACCTTCCTTATGAGCTGTCAAAAGGAAATCTTACTGTGCCGCTGAAAGAAAACAAAAACCGATATTTCGGTAAGTTTTTGTGGGGACTTGATATGCTCAGAGAAAAGCTTGAGGAGTCAAAAAAAGCTGAGCTTGAGTTTATGAGGGAGAAAAAGACAATGCTGTTGTCACTTTCTCACGATATAAAAACCCCGCTTTCTGCAATAAAGCTTTACTCAAAAGCACTCTCAAGCGGAATTTATAAAGAACCCCAAAAACAACAGGAAGCTTATCTGAGCATCAACGAAAAAGCGGATGAGATAGAAAAGCTTGTATCGGAGATTATGAGAACAGAGACCGAGGATATCATGCGATTTGATGTTAAGAAAAGTGAGTTTTACTTATCTAAGGTTATTGACAGCATAAAAGCATATTATAAAGATAAACTTGAGAATACCGATTTCACAATTGCCCTTTACAGCGATTGTATGATAAACGGTGATGCTGACAGAGTCACTGAAGTGTTGCAGAATATTATGGAAAATGCCATTAAATATGGCGACGGTAAGAGCATAGATATCAGCTTTTCTGACGAAGAGGACTGTAGAATTATAACCATCAGAAACAGTGGTTGCACTTTAGAAAAAAGCGAGCTTACACACATTTTTGATAGCTTTTACAGAGGTTCAAATGTTGGTTCAAAACCTGGCAATGGTCTTGGACTTTACATATGCCGTCAGCTTACACGTGCTATGGGTGGAGATGTTTTTGCAGATATAGAAAACGGAAATATGTGCGTATCTGTAGTATGTAAAAAGAATTGATTTGAGCAGATATCTATTGTTTTATATAGCGAAAATGCTAAAGTGTTGAAAATCTGAAAATAGTTTTTATTATTTAAACACCTTGAAAATTTAAATATGGTGTTGTATAATAGAGCCACAATTTAAGAAACGGGAGCTCGTATACGGGCTGAGAGGAAGGTATGACCTTCGACCGAGAACCTGATTTGGATAATGCCAACGTAGGGACGCCTGATACAAGGATATTAGGAAGAACAAAGGACTTTAGGAAGTTACCAAATCGGTAGCTTCCTTTTTTGTTGTTTTGGAGGTGTATTTATGGTTAAAATCAACGGCGTGAAACTGGATATTGCAGGTAAGACAGTAGCAGAATACCTTGCAACTACGAACTATGATCCAAAACGAATCGCAGTTGAACGCAATGGCGATATAGTTCCAAAATCACAGTACGGAGATACTCTGCTGTGTGATGGTGACAATGTTGAGGTTGTCAGCTTTGTGGGAGGTGGTTAAGCTGATTCCTACAAAAGAAGAATGGTACAAAGCTTTATGTGAAAGGCACGGTGAAGACATACAAAGAAAATTCACATCTGCAACAGTTGCAATCTGCGGTCTTGGAGGACTTGGTTCAAATATAGCTGTTGCTCTTGCGCGTGCAGGTGTTGGAAAGCTGATACTAATTGATTTCGATAAGGTTGATATTTCTAATCTTCATCGACAGCAGTATAAAGCAAATCAAATCGGTGTAAACAAAACAGACGCTTTAGCCTATAATCTGTGTGAAATTGCTCCATTCACTACAGTTGAAACTCATTGTGTTCGTATTACTGAAGAAAACGTTGAACAGCTTCTTTATAATGCAGATATTATCTGCGAAGCTTTTGATGATGCAGAAGCTAAAGCAATGCTTACAAATCTCGTCCTTGAAAAAATGCCGTCAAAATATTTGGTGGTGTCTTCTGGTATGGCAGGAATGGGCAGTGCTAATACAATAAAAACTCGCAGAGTATCTAAGAAGCTGTATATCTGTGGTGATGAAGTTAGCGATGTGAACGTTGAAGGTAGTCTTGTATCTTCTCGTGTGATGATTTGTGCCGCACATCAGGCACACACTACACTTAGAATTCTCACAGAACAATTTGAAACTTAAAGAAAGAAGGATATAAAAATGGATAACGATAAACTTATAATCGGAGGTCACGAGTTTAACTCTCGTTTTATTCTCGGCTCGGGAAAATATTCTATGAAATTAATAGAATCAGCGATTAAAGACGCAGGTGCTGAAATAATTACTCTTGCAGTACGCAGAGCTAATACAAAAGAACAGGAAAACATTCTCGACTATATTCCACAGGGAATTACTTTGTTACCTAACACAAGCGGTGCGAGAAATGCTGAGGAGGCTGTGCGTATTGCTCGTTTAGCACGTGAGCTTGGCTGTGGTGATTTTGTTAAAATTGAAATTATGCGTGATTCAAAATACCTTTTGCCTGATAATCAGGAAACCATAATAGCAACCGAAATTCTTGCAAAAGAGGGCTTCGTTGTTATGCCATATATGTATCCTGATTTGAATGTTGCAAGAGATTTGGTGAGCGCAGGTGCGGCATCTGTAATGCCTTTGGCTTCACCTATTGGTTCTAACAAGGGTCTGGCGACAAAAGAATTCATTCAGATTCTTATTGATGAAATTGATGTGCCTATTATTGTGGATGCTGGAATAGGCAGACCGTCGCAGGCTTGTGAAGCTATGGAAATGGGAGCTTCCGCTATTATGGCTAACACCGCACTCGCCACATCAGGCGATTTACCAATGATGGCATCTGCATTTAAGAACGCTATTGAAGCAGGACGAAAAGCATATCTTTCAGGACTTGGCAGAGTGCTCACTCGTGGTGCTTCTGCATCAGACCCGTTAACAGGATTTTTGAGAGATTAAGGAGTAGCTATGGAAAACCAATTTTTTGTAGATTCTGAGCATTTATCAGCAGATGCACTCAATAAAAAACACAGACTTGAAAATGAGCCCTCTTTTCGTACTAATCATATGGAGTATATGGAGGGTATGGAGATTATTGAATCTGACGTTTGTTCAAAGGTGATTGAGCAGATGAAGTCTTACGATTATAACAAATATACTGTTTCAGATGTAAAGGCGGCACTCGAACACGATGTGTGTACTATTGAAGATTTCAAGGCTCTTTTATCTCCGGCGGCTAAACCTTTTCTGGAGCAGATGGCACAGCGTGCAAGACTTGAAACAAGCAAACATTTCGGTAACACTGTGTATCTTTTTACTCCTCTTTACATAGCTAACTACTGTGAGAATTACTGCGTTTATTGTGGATTTAATTGTTATAACCATATAAAGCGAATGAAGCTTAATATGGAGCAGATAGAAAAAGAAATGAAAGTTATTGCTGACAGCGGTATGGAAGAAATTCTGATTCTCACAGGTGAAAGCCGAGGTATTAGTAATGTAGAATACATTGGTGAAGCTTGCAAGTTAGCAAGAAAGTATTTCCGTATGGTAGGGCTTGAAATATATCCTGTCAATACAGATGAATATAGATACTTGCACGAATGTGGAGCTGATTACATCACTGTGTTTCAAGAAACCTATGACTCTGATAAATACGAAACTCTTCACCTTTTCGGACATAAACGTGTGTGGCCATATCGTTTTGATGCACAAGAAAGGGCACTTATGGGCGGTATGCGTGGAGTAGCTTTTTCGGCTTTGCTCGGACTTTCGGATTTTAGAAAAGATGCTTTAGCTAGTGCATTACACGTTTATTTCTTACAAAGAAAATATCCTCACGCAGAAATGTCACTTTCTTGCCCTAGACTCAGACCTATTATCAATAACGATAAAATCAACCCGTTAGATGTAGGTGAAAGTGAGCTTTGTCAGGTTCTTTGTGCTTATCGTATTTTTCTGCCGTATGTGGGAATTACTGTGTCTTCAAGGGAAAGTGCAGAGTTTCGAAATGGTATAGTGAAAATTGCCGCAACAAAGGTTTCAGCAGGTGTTTCCACCGGTATAGGCGACCACGATTCTAAATACAACGGAGCTGAAACTGACGAAGTACAGGGCGATGAGCAATTTGAAATTGATGATAACCGAAGTCTCAATAAGATGTATGAAGATATGGCGGACGAAGGTTTGCAACCTGTACTGAACGATTATCTGTATGTGTGAGGAGAATATAATGAAAAAATTTGATACCAGTTTATATTTTATAACCGACAGTACAAACTACACCGAAGAAGAATTCCTGTTTCGTGTAGAACAAGCTCTTATGGGCGGAGTGACACTTTTACAACTTCGTGAAAAGGAAAAGACCACTCGTGAATACATTGAGCTGGCACAGAAAGTTCACGAAATCTCTAGAAAATACAATGTCCCGCTTATTATCGACGATAGGGTTGATGTAGCACTTGCTATTGATGCAGAGGGAGTTCACGTTGGACAGAGCGATATGCCTGTGAATTTGGCAAGAAAGCTTATGGGTGAAGACAAAATCGTAGGCGCAACAACCAAAACAGTTGAGCAGGCAAAAGAAGCCTATGAGCAAGGTGCTGACTATCTTGGTGTTGGTGCGATTTATCCAACTACAACAAAAGTGAAAACCGTGCTGACTTCTACAGATACATTGTACGACATTTGCAACGTTGTTCCGATTCCTGTTAATGCTATCGGTGGACTTAACAAAGATAATATTGATGTTCTTGAGGGGATTCCTGTTGCAGGTATTTGTGTAGTATCTGCAATTATGAAAGCTGATGACCCTAAAAAAGCTACTGAACAACTCAAAGCGAAAGCAAAGGAACTGAACTTATGCTAAAAGGTGCAATATTTGATTTTGACGGAACTCTTTTTGATTCTATGTTTGTTTGGGAAACAGCCGGAGAAGCCTATCTAACTTCTTTGGGAATACAACCAAAAGAAAACTTGCAAAACTCACTAAAGTCAATGAGCTTAGTACAATCAGCTATTTACATCGCTGAAAAGTATAGCTTGAAACTTGACGTTCAAGAAATAATGGATGGTATCAATAAGACGGTAGAAAATTTTTACTTTTATACTGTTGAGCCGAAACAAGGTGTAATTGAGTTTCTTGAGAGTTTGAAAAGTATGAACGTGAAAATGTGTATCGCTACCGCTACTGATCGTTATCAGGTCGAGGCTGCTCTAAAGCGTTGTGATATGGATACGTTTTTTTCAGAAATCTTTACTTGTACTGAAGTAGGGTTTGGAAAAGATGGGCCTATAATTTTCCAAAAGGCTATGGAGCATTTGAATACATCAAAAGAGGATACTGTTATTTTCGAGGATGCTTATTACGCTGTGAATACAGCAAAGTCAAATGGATTTTTAACCGTAGCGGTTTATGATTCCAGCGAGCGTAGACAATCAGAGATTAGGACACTGACTGATTGTTACCTAGAGGATTTTACACAAGTTGATACATTTTTAAAGTTTTTAGACAACATTTAAGTTGCAGGCTTCAAAGCGGTATATTGGGGGCACCACCTTATCCCGCTATAAATAACGATGCTGATATTGAAAGGAGATTTTTTATGAAAATGAAAACAGCATTGACCATTGCAGGCTCAGACTGCAGTGGAGGCGCCGGGATTCAAGCAGATTTGAAAACAATGACTATGAATGGTGTTTATGCTATGAGTGCTATCACAGCACTGACGGCACAGAACACGACCGGCGTACGAGGAATTTACGAATCAACACCTGAGTTTTTAACACAGCAAATAGACGCTGTGTTCGAGGATATTTTTCCTGATGCAGTAAAAATCGGTATGGTATCTTCCAGTGAGCTAATATCCGTAATTGCAGATAGACTAAGTTATTATAAAGCCAAAAACGTAGTTGTAGACCCTGTTATGGTAGCTACTAGTGGTTCTTCTTTGATGAAAACTGATGCTGTACATAAATTAATAGAAGAATTATTGCCTATTGCAACCTTAGTTACGCCTAACATTCCCGAAGCACAGGTGCTTACTGGTGTTGAAATCGCAGATGTATATGATATAGAAAGGTCAGCTAAAATAATCGGCGATACATACGGCTGTGCTGTTTTGCTCAAAGGTGGTCACAGCATAAACGATGCCAATGACCTTTTATACGCAAACGGTGAATCGATATGGTTTGAAGGCAAGCGAATCAACAATCCTAACACCCACGGAACAGGTTGTACCTTGTCATCAGCTATCGCATCCAACCTCGCAAAAGGTTTTGACCTTATCGAGTCTGTTGGAAGAGCTAAGGATTATATCTCAGGTGCGCTGGAGGCACAGCTTGATTTAGGTAAAGGGTCAGGACCTATGATGCATAATTTTGAATTAAGTTCATCGTTTGCAAAAGAAAATAAATCTGTTTGAAAGGAAGAAATAAAATGCGAAATTATACAACACAAATGGATGCAGCAAGACGTGGTATCATCACTCCAGAAATGAAGGTAGTTGCCAAGAAAGAATACAGAACTGAAGAAGAAATCAGAGACCTTGTGTCAAAAGGACAGGTTGCCATATGCGCTAATAAGTTGCACACCTGCATTGACCCGAATGGTGTAGGCTCTATGCTACGCACCAAGATAAATGTAAATCTCGGTGTTTCTCGAGATTGCAAGGATTATGACATTGAAATGCAGAAGGTTATTGAAGCTGTAAATATGGGAGCAGAGGCTATTATGGATTTATCGAGCCATGGTGATACTCAGCCCTTCCGCAGAAAGTTAACTGCAG
This sequence comes from Ruminococcus sp., assembly GCA_017473555.1. Taxonomy (GTDB): domain Bacteria; phylum Bacillota; class Clostridia; order Oscillospirales; family Acutalibacteraceae; genus Ruminococcoides. The sequence goes on from JAFUKO010000080.1 coordinate 14,847, forward strand.
AATGTCCTGCAATGATAGGAACTGTTCCGGTTTATGACAGTGTTATCCATTATAAAAGAGACCTTGCAACTCTTACAGCTAAAGAATTTATAGATGTAGTTCGTCTTCACGCAGAAGATGGTGTTGATTTTGTAACTCTCCATTGTGGAATTACCAGAAAAACAATCGAACAGATTAAAAAACACAAGAGAAAAATGAACATAGTTTCACGTGGTGGCTCACTTGTCTTTGCGTGGATGTGTATGACAGGTGAGGAGAATCCTTTCTATGAATATTATGATGAGATTTTAGATATCTGTCGTGAATATGATGTTACCATTTCTCTTGGTGATGCTTGTCGACCGGGCTGTCTTGCTGATGCTAGTGATGTGTGCCAGATTGAAGAGCTTGTCCGTCTTGGTGAACTTACTAAGCGCGCTTGGGCAAAGGATGTGCAGGTTATGGTTGAAGGTCCGGGACATATGCCACTTGATCAGATTGAGGCTAATATGAAGTTGCAACAAACAATCTGTATGGGTGCACCATTCTATGTGCTTGGCCCGATAGTTACAGATATCGCACCGGGTTATGACCATATTACCTCTGCTATCGGCGGAGCTATTGCAGCCGCAAGTGGTGCCGCCTTTCTGTGTTATGTAACACCTGCAGAGCATCTTGCTCTGCCTAATGTTGAAGATGTTAAGCAAGGCATTATCGCTTCACGCATCGCCGCACACGCTGCTGATATTGCAAAGAAAGTGCCTCACGCAAGGGATATAGACGACGCTATGGCAGATGCAAGGCGTACCTTTGATTGGGAAAAGCAGTGGGAGTGTTCTATTGACCCTAAAACTGCAAAAGCAATCCGCGACAGCCGAGCTCCTGAGCACGAGGAAAGCTGTTCTATGTGTGGTAAATTCTGTGCTGTCAGAAGTATGAACAAGGCATTAAGTGGGGAATACATTGATATTCTGTAAGGTGATAAAATGAAACGATGTGTAATTGTCGGCGGTGCAGACATAAATAACTATGAATATATAAAAACGCGAATCACAGAAAATGATTATGTGGTTTTCTGTGATAGCGGACTGAAACATATGAAAGCGCTGGGAGTTGCTCCGAGTCTGATTGTCGGCGATTTTGATTCTTACAACAATCCGAATCTTGATGTTGAAACTATCGTACTCCCTTGTGAAAAGGATGATACAGATACTGTATATGCTGTTAAAGAGGCGAGCAAAAGAGGCTTTGACGAATTTCTCTTGATTGGTGTAATTGGTGCAAGACTCGATCACACCTTGGGGAATGTTTCCATATTGCTGTACCTTGAGTCGCTTTCAAAGAAAGGTGTCATAATAGACGATTATTCAGAAATGGAGATAGTATCAAAGGAGACTGCGTTTATTGATTACTAGTATGCTTTCTTCTCACTGCTTAATATCACAGGCACAGCTAAAGGGGTAACTATCAGAAATGCTAAGTATCCACTTGATAAAGCAGAAATTACCTGTGAATATCAGTACGCTGTCAGCAACGAAGTCCTAAGTGGAAAAACTGCAGAAGTGTCTGTTCAAAACGGAAAATTGCTCCTTATTAAAGACAGGATATAAGATTAAACACAAAGTATAAGAAAAGGCTGATGAAATCCATAACGGACAACATCAGCCTTTATATTTATCTCGATATTTGATTATTGTTGTTAAGCCGGTTCGCTATCGTCCTTATTATAGCAATCTGTAAAATCAAACCAGAATCTAACACCGTTCTCTGTGTTTTCAAAGCCACAACGTGTGTTTTCTTTTAGAGATATCTCCTTGACTATATAAAGACCCAGACCTGTGTTTTCTTTACCATCAGGTGTAGTAGTGAAAGCTTCTGCCCAGATTCTATCTTTTATATCATCAGGGATTTTTCGGCCACAGTTTTCAACTGACAAACGTATGCAGTCTTTGTGCTCTTTTAGAGATACAGTTATCTCTGTGTTTTTGTCAGCGTTCTGAACCGCATTTGAAAGATAATTTCTGAATACGAATTCGATATAATCTTTGATGGTGTTGAGCAGTAAGCCATGTGTGATGTCAGTTTTTAGCTCGAGTTTGTTCGACTTAATATAGGCGTGGTGGTTATTGCAGAGCTGTGAAATAAGTTCACTGATATCAAGTTTCTGAGCTTGTTTTGAGATAACGTGACGTTCACTTATAGTCATCTGAAGCACTTCGCTAATCATTTTGCTCATCTTATTGATTTCTTCCATCGCAGATTGATAGTAGTAGTCTTTCTTTTCCTGTTGTTCACAAGTGCTTATCATCTCAACCTGACTGCTGATAACTGTGAGCGGTGTTTTTAAATCGTGAGTAATGTTACGCAGTAACATACGTCGGGATTGCTCGTATTCAAGCATATAGCGGTTGTCTTCTCTGAGTACGAAGTTATAATTTTCTAAGTTGTTGATGTTCTCCTGGAGAGTGTCCGCCATTTTATTGACACTCAGTGCAAGATCTCCGATTTCATCTTTGCGTATTTTTCCCTGATAGCGTACAGAAAGATTGTTTTCTGATATATCCATAGCTACTTCGGTGATTTTTCTCACGGTTTTGGTCATTGGAGAAACAACAAAGAATAATACAACTGAGCAGATAATGATGTATCCAAAAACTACGCCAGCCAACACTTTGTTAGAAAAATCGAATACCAGAGTAACACCACTGTGGCTGTCTTTGATATAAATATAATATGTTTTACCGTTTTTGTTACAACAGGTCGATAGTCTGACGGATGGGTCGTTATCTACCTCGGTGTAGTATGGTTTACTGTTTTCTGAGAAACTATCCATTTTTTTGCTAAATAGCTGTGTCAGAAACTTTTTGTTATTACCGAATTGATAGGATGTGTACAGTGGCTCAAATTCACTGTCAAATATGTATATACGGTAGGATTCTTTTGAGTCGCTGACAAACTGTGAGATTGTTTCTTTATCAAAAGGTTCGACATCTTTAAGTTCTTCAGAAAATGCAGCTACATTTCGTTTTTCCTGCTCAATGTACATAGTCGGCTGAAGATAAAAGAATATCGGTGCCATCACGCCGATAAGTAGTGTAACGGTAGCCACAATCGTGATAATGAGTTTAATAGTAAGTTTATTTTTCATGTTCAACCTCAAATTTATATCCTATACCATAGACGGACACTATGTAATCTGAGTGTCTGTCTAATTTTTTTCTCAGCTGTTTGATGATGGTATCTACTGTACGCAAATCGCCCTCGTAGCTATAACCCCATACGCTGTCAAGTATTGTGTTACGGCTTAAAACAATTCGTTCGTTTTCCATAAAGAATAAAAGCAAATCGTACTCACGTGGGGTGGTGCTGATAAGTTTTTCATCAAGATAGACTTTGCGTTCAACGGTGTTGAGCTTAAGAGCACCTTTTGACAAAAATGTTTTATCATCATTTGGTTGATTTATACGACTTAAAAGTGCGTTGATGTGCTCTTTCAGGACACTCAGCAAAAATGGCTTGGTGATATAATTGTCGGCACCGAGATGAAAACCATTTAGTTGATCTCTTTCTGATTCTCGTGCAGATAGAATGATAACAGGTATATTTGATGTTTCTCTGATTTTTCTGAGTATATCAAAACCGTCAATGTCCGGTAGCATACCATCCAGCAGAATAATATCAAAAGCGGCATCGTTTTCAAAACTGTATAGTGCAGAGCTACCATCCGCACAGTCTGTAACATGATAGCCGTTCATTTGGAGATAGTCAGTAATTGTATTGCGTAGCTTATTGTCATCTTCGACCAATAAAACTCTGGTGATTTTATTCATATAGTATCGCCTCTGTATCGTATATAGTATATATGTATCATATATTATAGCATATTATATCATAAATTTTGATATAAAAATGATAAAATCACACATTTGTATCAAATTTTTATGTTTAAATTCACTAGAATGGTATATTAGTGTAAAACGCTATGGGTTGTTAGGAGGAATTATATGGACAACGAGAACATGGAATACGTGTTGCCTATTGAAAGGAATGACGTGAATCACACAGAAAAAAGAAAGAAAAACAGAAAAATAGCGTTGCTTTGCGTAGCAGCTTTTGTGGTTTTTGTAGTTATTTGTGTGGTTTTATCATTTCTTTTTCCAAAATCAATAAAAGGCTCGTGGGAGCTTGTTGAAAATCCTGAGATTGTACAGGCTTCACCTGATCAGATAGAAGACGCTGACAGGGTATACTACACATTTACAAAACCGGGTGCCTACGGTGATGGTAAGTGGACAACCTATTTCAACGGCGGTGTAGAAGTAGGCGACTACAAATTATCTGAAAAAGACGGCAAAGAGTACATTGATATGGGTAGCGGAGAATTTGAGTATGTGATAACAGGCTCAAAGCTACTTGGTAACTGTAAGCTTACGGTTATCTATCCTGAATACACCGATGAGGAAACAGGGGCTACAACACCTGCACAGCAATACGTATTTGTGCAGAAAAAAGCTCCTAAGTACAGCGATGAATCATACGATGATTATAAGACAGATAAAGCTCTTGTTGGTGAGTGGATTACAAACGAGCGTACGCTTTCATATTTTACTTATATCTTGTCTTATGTTGAGAGTGTTGATTTTTCGGATAATGGTGTTATGACAATTCATTATGAGAGTGAAGACCTTGCGCTTGACAGATATATGTACTACGCATACACTGCTCAGAACAACGAGCTTACTTTCAGCTTGGTTACTGACAAAGAAACTAAGTACACAGTAAAGTACTCATTTGACGAAAACGGTAATCTTAGATTCACAGATGACACTACAACAGATTCGATTTTTGCTGATGAGTTTTTCTCTGATGTAACTTACTACACACCTGATAATCTCCCTGAATCTTCTGCGACAAACGACGAAGCTACTTCAGGTGAATAAACTAAACTTGTAATATATAACTGCTGAATAAGAACGGAAAGTACAATTCAGCGTTTCATATTAAAAATTTTTGAGAGGATGGTTTCATGAAAACAAACATCTTTAAGCGTACGTTATCGTTGCTGTTGAGTTTGTTATGCTTAGTCGGTATGCTTACCGTCAGCCTGACATCTATCACAGCGACCGAAAACGACGTGGCACAAACAGCAGAAGCTTCTAACGAAGCTCCAACAAAGAACGAATACCAAATAGTGTCGCCTGTGCCTATTGGTTCTTCTATTGCAGATATCACACAGCCTGCACGACTCAACGGCGAATCTGCACTGCAGGGTGCAACCATCGCACTTGTAGGCGGAAGCTTCTCTGCGTCAGTTACACACAGAGTTCTTGCGGATATGCTCATAGAAGAGTATGACTGTACAATCTATTTTATGGAAGAAATAGGCAAGAGCGGTACATACAACCCTACAAAGCCAAGTGACAAATCTAAAGAATTCCAGCAGAAACTCAAAGATTATGGTGTTGATGCTGTAATTTCAGGTAACTGCGGTTGCGGTATCTGTACTGTAAAGGAGACAGGTAACGCGCTTGCTGCTGAGTATGCAGGTATTCCTGCTGTTGTAGTAGGTGCCGAGACTTTTATTCCACAGATTGAGTCAACAGGCTATAACAATGGTGTTCCTGTTGTCAGAACAGCGGCTTATCCTGGTGCTTTTGCTAATGACGAAACAGCCGTTCAGCAGCAGAAAGCACGTGACATTTTATATGACCAGGTTGTAACAGGTCTTACTACTCAGATTACTCAGGAAGAAATCGACAGAATTGCCGGTGATGCCGGTAGTGCAGAGTATAACGATGTAATCTTTACAGGTTCATACCAGCGTGTTCAGGAATTCTACGAAGTAAAAGAAATGTGTGACGGTCTTCCTGTTGTTCCGCCAACTAACGAAAAGATTGAGTATTACTTACAGTTTACAAATATGACAGCTGAAGAGGTAGTGGCACAGAACGTTCCACCTGCTAATAAAGTAATCTACGCTTACCACGTAGCAGCAAACGCTATTATGGCAGGTTGTCCTGCTGAGTATATGCCGATTTGTATGGCAATTACACGTTGCTTTGAAAACGGTAACTTCTACAAATCTCTTGCAAGTACCCACGGTTGGACACCATACGTTCTTGTCAGCGGACCACTTGCTCGTCAGCTCGGTATCTCTTACTCTGACGGTATGATTAACGAAGAGGCTAACAAGCTTATCGGTCGTTTCGTTTCTCTTGCAATGCTTAACCTCGCAGGTTACAAGATTAAAGAAAACCGAATGGGTACTTTCGGCTATATGCAGCCTTTCTGTTTTGCAGAGGACGAGCAGACAGCCGTTAACATCGGTTGGAATCCATACCACGTTAACAACGGCTTTGATTTAAATGACTCAGTCATTACCTGCGGTTCTACTCTTACATGGGGTAACGCAGTTACTGTTGGTACAACTGATCCTGAAAAGGCTATGCAGCTTCTCGCTTGGGATTGTACAGAAAAACAGCAGAACGGTCTTGGTAACACAAACCCTGTTGAATCCCGTACTATCTGGATGACAAAAGACGTTGCTACTACTATAGCAAAGGGCTATAACACAAGAGATGCTTTGGAAAATGCTCTCATCGCAACTGCACGCAGACCTCTGTGGATGCGTACATACGCTCACTACTGGGCAAACACAGGTTCAAAGATTCATATGAACACCACATTTGACGAGCACTATGCAGATATCAAGAGCGGTGCATCTACTGAAAACGTAGCTGCTGATAGGGTGGAAACAACAGCCGTACCACAGTGGTTACAGGGCGTTGTACCATTTGATACAATCGACACTACTCAGACTATCAACGAAAACACTGATGCTAAGAAAAGACAGAAGGTTATCACCACAGGTTTTGTTATCACAGGTGGCGATATAAGTTCTGAATTCCAGGTTATGCCTGGTGGTGACTGTGTTTCATACGAAGCATACTTGCCTTCTACCAGAACTTGGGATAACCTTATGAGTGGTCTTGGCTATAATAGTCTTAGCTCTTATTATCTTAACTAAGTATTAACCTATTACATTTACAAACTATTTCGATTTACCATTAAATAAAAGAAAGGATGGTACCATGAAGTCAAAAGTTTTTAATCGTGTTATTGCGTTATTACTTAGTTTGATGACTGTTATCAGCATTATGTCAATTCCGCTGAGTGCCAGTGCAAGATACACGGACGAAGATATAGAAAACAAGATTTCATATCACGAACTCAACTGTCGTGAGGATGATTGTGACTGCTTAGAGCCTGAAAACAACAAATTTGCTGTTGTTTCACCGGTCGGCGGTAACAACACATACGATGATTATATTTTAGTTGACACATATCAGAATGTTCAGAAATACTTTGATGAACAGGGATGGACAGACGGTCTGCCGATTGTTCCACCTACATGGATTAAAGCAGAAAAATTCATGAGATATACACCATATGGTGACAATGACGTTGTCGCTACTGTAAATGGTAGAGATGTTACTGCTTATCAGGTAGCAGTAAACGCTATTATGTCAGGTTGTTCTGCTGAGTATCTCCCTGTTTGTATCGCTTTCGTAGAGGCGTTGGGCGATGAAGCTTACCTTGACTCTTTACGTTCAGGTCAGCTCACACCGATGATGTATGTAAACGGACCTATCGCACGTCAGCTCGGTATCGACAATGGACAGGGTATGACAACAGAAGAGTGCAATATCGCAATCGCTCGTTTTATGGAGCTTGCACTCATCAACCTTGCAGGTTTAGAGCGTACAAATGCTTTCGGTAATGTTCAGCCACTCGTATACTCAGAGGATGAGCAGAACTGTATCAACATCGGTTGGGACCCTCATCACGTTGAAGAGGGCTATGACCTCAACGATAACGTTATTACTGCAACATCATTCTCAATGTGGGGTAATAATATAACACCTGCTACTGATTTACCAGAAGAGATTATGAAGGTTATGGCTTGGGACGTTACCGAGAAAAACCTTGGTGGTCTTGGTGGTGCATCAATTGAGGATAACGCTAACGCTAAGCGTACAATCCTTATCACACCATCTGTAGCAGCTGCATTAGCTAAAAAATATAAGAGCAAAGACGCTCTTGAGACAGCGTTGGTAGAAAACGCACGTCGTCCACTGTGGATGCGTACATATGCTTACTACTATTCAAACATAGGTAGTGCTCTTATTGGTAACAAATCTTTCTCAGATGTTTATGATGAGCTCAAAGCAGAAACAACAGAAGATGCTAAGAAAACCGCATCTCCTGCATGGATGAATGGTATCACATACGCTGAAATCGACACTGTTGCTACTATGACAAAGGGCAACACAGATATCGTTATCCAGGGTGATGAGTCCAGAAACAAGACTCAGGTTATGCCTGGTGGCGTAGCTGTATCAAAGGAGATTCAGCTTGATACAACATGGGACGAGCTGCTTGCGAGCATGGTTATCAGTATCGTTTACCAGCCACTCAGCGCACACCATATCACTCCTGTTGATAACTCTGTAAAACTGCCAAGTGGTACAACTATTCCTACTGTTTTACAGGTAACAAAGCAGACAACATATAGAATAGCTGCTTCAAAGACATATGCTAACGGTACAGGCAAAATCTACTACGATTCTGCAACAGCTACACTTTACTACTGGGATGGCTCAGCTACTCAGTCAGTGGTGCTTGATAAGAATACATACTCTGACTTTATTGCATTTGTAGAAGGTTTGGGAGTTAACAGTTCTTTCACTCTTAATAGAAGTAACGCTGTTACAGCGGTATATATCCGTTTCTCATCAAACGCTAATCTGCCTGATAAAAATATGGTAGAGTTTACTGATGATTCATTCGGTTCAGTAGTACCAACAATCGCTGCTAACACAGCATCAGGTTCTAATGGTAATCCATCACTCAATGGCTCTGTTATCACAATGAACGATACCGTTACTTCATTTACAGCAGATCTTGGCGGTGGCACTATCGTTATGGGTGACACAACCGACAACGGTTTTGTCACTGTAAGTGGTTCAACAGTTACTGTTGACACTACTGCTCCTGCAGGCGCTACCGCAGTAATCGGTGCAGCTGACAGTAATGGTACATACTACACAATGACAATTGTTAACGGTGGTGACGGTACATATACTCTCACATATAACAGTGCTAACACACTTACACTCACAGCATCATCATACTACCTCAAGGGCACATTTAATAACTGGGGTGCAACTGATGCATTCGAAAAGACAGACAATGACGATGTCCTTGTTATTACTAAAGAAATCCCTGCTGGTACATATACATTCAAGGTGCACAACGCAGGTACAGATACATGGCACGGTAACGGTGGTACAATTACAGACACCGCTAACCGTTGGACTATGGACTCAAGTTCTGATTGTACATTCACTGCTACAGGCGGTACATATGAGTTCAAGTACGAAATTTCAACAAACAAGCTGTCTGTATATCATGCACAGACAGGTGCTTCTGTAACACCTACTACAAAGACAGTTTACGTCGGTGTTGTAGAACACATCAAAGACTTTGTTCCTACACTCCATTACTGGAACAACAGTACAGGCCTTATCGGTGATGCAACACTTACAGCTACTGGCGAGACAGAGCCGTACGCAGTAGGTTCTGCTTACTGGTCAAATGCTGCACAGAACTTCAAGATTTATAAGACAGAAGTTCCTGTAGCTGCAAATGGTATGAAGACATACAACAAGTCTGCTGACTCTGCTTGGGCTAATGAAGAAGTGAACCCAAGTAATACTCAGATTATCCTTGTATGGGAATATGGTACAAACAGTGATGGTAGCAAGATTTACCATAATATGTTGGCTACAAAAATTGTAGAGGAGCCTACAACTGCCCCTACAACTGCTCCTACAACTGCTCCAACAACTGCTCCAACAACTGCTCCAACACAGGCTCCAACTGAAGCTCCAACTGAAGCTCCAACAGAGCCACCTGTATGTGAAGCAGGCTACTATCTTGTTGGTTCATTCTCTGGTGAAAACCTCTGGGATCTTACAAATGTCACAGCTGAAAGAAAACTTAGTGCAAGCACTACATCAGGCGAATACACAGTAGTTTACGATATCGCTGAAAATGACGAATTCAAGGTTGTTTACACAGACGGTTACACTATCACAAAGTGGTATCCAAGTGAAACAAGTAGTTACAAAGTACCTGCTACTGAAGCTGGCGATAACAAGACTATCTACTTCAGACCAACAGGTAACTCAGCTTGGACTAACACATACTTCTATATCGAGCCTAATCCGGTTGATATAACTATCTATCTTGTTAACTCAAAGTCTTGGTCAACTGTCAATGCTTACGCATGGACAGAGGGCGGCGCTGAGGCGGCTAAGTGGCCTGGTAAAGCAATGACAAAGACAAGCGAAAAAGATGTAAACGGTAACGAAGTCTACTCTATCACATTCACAAAAGAGTATGGTAGCGTTATCTTTAACAACGGCTCATCACAGACATCTGACCTTAAATTAGAGGCAGGCAAATACTACGATTTAGGTACAAACAAGTGGTATGATACACTTGCAGATGTACCGAAGGATGAGACTCCAACTACAAAGACTATCTACGTCGGCGTTGTTGAGCATATCACAGACTTTGTTCCAACACTTCACTACTGGAACAACTCAACAGGTCTTACAGGCGATGCTGAACTCGTTGCTACAGGCGAGACAGAGCCGTATTCAGTAGGTTCAGCTTACTGGTCAAATGCTGCACAGAACTTCAAGATTTATAAGACAGAAGTTCCTGTTGAAGCAAATGGCATGAAGACATACAGAAAGTCCAGCAACGACAGATGGGCAGCTGAAGAAATCAGCACTACTGACGGCAAGATCATCCTTGTATTTGAATGGGGTGGAACATATCACAACGTTTTAGGTAACTATACCGCTCCTGAAGTTATCACCCCATCAGGCACATACAAGACTATCTACTTCCTTGATAGCACTTCAAATAGCTACATCACAGACGACGACTCTAATATCTTTGCATACACAAACGCAGGCGATAAGGTCAAGATGACTCAGACTGTTGATACAAAGAGCGGTAAAACTCTTTGGAGCGCTAAAATTGATGAGGCTGCTACAAGTGTTACCTTCTATCGTGCATCATACTACTATGATGAAGATAATGCATCTACTACACAGTGGGGTACATGGAGTGCAGGCAAGCCTACAACTTCTATCTACAAGGCTACAGCAAGTGCTACAGGCTCATGGGTAGCTGACACAACAGCAGTAGCTCCTACAGGCACAATGGATGACTTCTGGTACGGTCTGTGGATTGATACAAAGGGTGACTCAAACACTGTTGATGCTATCAAGTGGTACAAAAATGGTTCACAGCATCACTTCTATGTTCCATCATACGTGGACTTATCAAAAGCTAAGGTTTATTCAAGCTTTGGTTCATTCACAATTGATGGCACAACATACAATGACGGTGACGCTGTTAATCTTACTGTTGGCTCTCACACTGTAACAGGTGTTACTAACGGCACAACAACAAATCTTGGTACACTCAAGGTTTATCAGACAGAGTCTACAGCAGCAATGCTTATGACAACAAAAGAAGAACTCTTCACAGGTCTTACAGATAACTATATGGACTCTAACGCTTGGCCAGCTGGCTCAGGCCTTACAACTACTAACTTTAATGGCGTATATAAAGACGCTATTGAAACAAAGGGTTCTTACTACTTCTATGATGAAACAGGTCACATCGTAAACTCTGACCCAGTATTAAAGAAGATAAAGGGTAGAGGTAACTCATCATTTGAGGCTTCTATGAGACTTTATGGTAAGTACGCATACAACTTCAACCTTGATTCAAAGGTTGAGCTTATCGAAGGCTCAACAGCATCAAAGAAGTGGTGCTTACTTGCTAACAACGTTGACCACGCAATGATGCGTAACACATTCATCTATGCTCTTGCTGACGACATCGGTATTAAGTACAGCCCTGAAACACGTCTTGTTGACGTTTATGACAATGGTAAATACTTAGGTGCTTACGTAGTTACAGAAAAGGTTGAGTATGGCAAGAACACTATGATGAGCGATATGAAGAACCTCGACGATGGTAACGAAGATGCTAACATCGAAGCATACGCTAACGAGGATATCATGGATGAACTCGAGAGTCACCTTGTTCAGGCTGAAACTTCTGTTACAGTTAACGGCCAGAAGTACACATACCAGTACACAAAGTCAGACGACGAGACAAACTGGCCATATCATCAGCCAACTGACTACCAGTCATACAACTATCTTCTTGAGTTTGAGCTCTACAACAGATATAAGGCTGAAGCTTCATGGTTCGTATCTCCACGTACAGGTCAGGCAGTAGTTGTTAAATATCCAGAGTTTGCAACAAAGGATGAGATGGAATGGATCATCAGCGAGTATGAAGAAGCTGAAGCTGCTATCTACGCTAACGATACAGACGCTATTAAGGCAGCTGTTGATGTAGATTCATTCGCTAAGATGTACCTCTTACAGGAACTTGCTATTAACCTTGACTCTTGTGCAACATCTTACTACATCCACAATGATTTAACATCAGGTAAGCTCGTTTCATCACCTGTTTGGGACTATGACTGGGCATTCGGTGCTTATGCTAAGGATAGAAAGTACATCTACAACGGTTCTTCAGTTACAACCAGTGCATGTATGTCAAATCCTGAGCAGATGTTCGTTAAGAACAAGGCATTAAAGACAGACTCAGGTGACACTACAAAGAAATCTAACTACAACTTCCAGGCTAAGCTCGTTCACAATGATTACGTTTGGGAACGTTGTCAGCACATCTGGACAAATCTATTTGTACCGGCACTCCCATCATACATCGACAACGACTACATCGACGCTGAGCCAAAAGCAGATGACGGCGTAACAGAGGGTAAACTCCTTGCTGAGTGGCTCCCTGCATTCAAATCATCAGTAGAGATGAACGATGCTCGTTGGGGCTCACTCTCATTCACAGGCGATAACTGGGGTACAAAGGTTACTTCTAACTATAATAATCGTTCATTCAACTTCTATGTTGCTGATACTACAAAGTCAGGTACAGCTACTAAGTCATACGCTAACACTGTTTACTACCTCAACGACTGGCTCGTTAAGCGTTGGAACTATATGAGTAGTTCAACTGGCGGTAATCTCTACAACGATGCACTTAAGCCACAGTACGAGTTTACTAGCGTAGCATTTACAGGTACACAGAGTGCAGACGGCACACAGCTGACAATTACACCATCCTGTGATGTTAAATACAACGGCGAGGATGTTGATGCTACAAAGGTTGTCTGGACTGTATATGTAAACGGCAAGAGTGTTTACAACGCAAATATGACTCAGACAAGCCACACAATCACACTCAATGATGCTACTAACGAAGTTTACGTTGAGTACAAGGTTGTTGACACTGACGCATTAGCTAAGACAGATGCACAGACATTCGAAGTTCATATTCCTGAGTACAAGATTGAAAACGTAACATTCACAGCTGTTCAGTCTGATGATGGTTCTAAGCTTACAGTTACACCAAAAGCAGATGTAACATATGACGGTGCAACTGTTGCAAAAGATGAGTACCAGTACACAATTTACCTAAACGGCAAGGCTGTTGCTGGTCCAACAACATTTGAAACAGAATCAACTGTTATCGACCTTACAAGTGGTATGGTTAATGAGGTATACGTTAAGGTAACACCTGTAGATAACACAAACGTATCTGCTACTTCTGCTACTCAGAAATTCAGCTACGGTATTGAAATTGTTACTGTTGATGCAACACTGTACTTCAAGTCATCTTCATCCGCTCGTTATGTTCCTAGCGTTAAAGTTGGCGATGAAACAATAAAGATGGTAATAGACGGCAAAGCTATCGGTAAGAACGCATCACAGACACAGTCTTACTACTGGTATAAAGCGACAGTTACGATTCCTAAGGATACTGCTACAAAGATTACGTTCATTAACGCTTACTCAATGAACGCATCAACTACAGTAACCATGTCTGCTGATAAGACATACTACTTTGCTGTTGATAACCTGAATGTTGGTACAACTATTGTTGATCTTACAGATGCAGCTGAAAATATCAGAAACTTCGTAAAATCAGCCACTCATATGGTTAATAACGATCCAACAGCTAAGGGTACTGCTACAACATCTATTGGCGGAGTAATCTACAAGGTAGGCGACTCAGACGAAGACAATTCACTTACAATTATGGATGCTACAACAATCCAGCTGGCTCTCGCAGAAAAGACAAAACTTTCTGACACAGCCACAATGCTTGCAGACTTCGATCTCAATTCAGATGTTTCTATTATGGATGCTACATTGGTTCAGATTTATTTAGTTCAAGGATAATAAGTCTGACCAATCTGGCAGAAAGTTTTCTAAAACTTTCGAGCTATATTCACAGCAAACCACCACCGACTGGTCATCGGTGGTGGTTTGTTTTTATATTACAATCTTTTTAGAGCTTAACCTGTATTAAATAGTTTGTATAAATAAAGAGCAGATACCCGTTCGGATATCTGCTTTTTGGTGCGGGTGACAGGTGCCTAATATTCATTGAGAGATATCACGTCTTACCCTCATTGTAGTTCATAGAAGTTCATCATCGCTCTCGCTAAAAACGTCATACTATGACGTTTTATTAACGCTCGCCTTCAAGTCCTGTTTTCCTTTGATTTATAAAAAACAAAAACACAAATACCAGACGGTACTTGTGTTTTTTTGGTGTGGATAACAGGACTTGAACCTGCTCCTTCGTGAAAAGATATGGACCTGATGTACACGCTCCCTCGGTGAGAGGCAGTTCTTAAAGTCGGGAAAATTCAAGTGCTATCAGCGTTTTATTATATCTGCGTTGTAATATACAGACACGAAATTGCAAGAGTTTTACAACACATTAATGTACAACTTTATATTTCACTCTTGGTCCATACTTAACAGAAGATAATATATTTAGTTCTTCAAATTTAAGCACAAAACCTCTGATAGTAGAATGAATGGTGGTTTTACTAACCACTCTGACATATATGACGATAAAGGAGATTTAGTTGATTCAATTTGTGAACCTAATAAGTCGGTAAAGTTCATAGACTTAATCTACGCTCAAGAAATTGAATTTAGCTACAGTCCAAAGAAGTTGTCGCTAAATAAGTAGTAGTTATACAAAAAATCAAAACATTAACAGAAAAGGACACATTTTGTAATAAGCTGAGTGTGTCCTTTATATATGCGTGAAAATGTGGATGATAAAGCGAAGTACATTAACAGATTATTTTTGTATAGATAATTCTTTACGCTTGTTTCTTCTAACACGGTTGATATGTCTTTCAAAATCTCCGTTATCGATAAGTTCTGTAAGAACGTATTGCATAAAGGTCGGAACAGTGCAAGAGTAGAAACCTAGCCTTTTGTCAAATTCTTTTAAGAGGTGTTTTGGGAGTACCATATAGCCAATGCGAAGTGAGGGAGAGATGGTTTTTGAAAAAGTGTTGAGATAGATAACGTTGTCATTGTCAGAGAGTGAGAACAGAGTTTCTGTTGGCTTTGTAGATACCGAAAACTCAGATTCATAGTCATCTTCGATGATGTATCGGTTATGTTGTGCTGACCAACGGATGTACTCGTGAAGTTTGGAGGCTGTTGCAGTAACGCCACTTGGATAACTGCGATATGGGGTTGTATGTAGTACATCAGCTTTCGTCTTAGCGAGCGCTTTACTATCGATACCACAGATTGTAAGCGGTAGTGAATCACAGGCGATTTCATTTGCTCTGTAAACCTGTTCTATCTTTTTGTACGATGGTGATTCTATAGCATAAGTTAGATTTCTGCCTAAAAGTTCTACAATAAGACTATAAAGGTATTCTGAGCCTGAACCTATAATTACTTGCTCGACATCTACCTGTATACCTCTATTGCGAGCTAAATAATGCTTGATAGTTTCACGTAGTTCAATACATCCGTAGTTAGGGGATTTCTCAAGCAATAAATCTCCGTGTTCAGAAATTACTTTTCGCATTGTTTTACTGAATACTGACAACGGAAAGTTTGGGGATGAGTGCTGAGTTTTGTGATTAAAGCTTTCGGTGTGCTGTTCGCTTGTGGTAGCAAAGCCGTCATCTTTTCGAAAAACAACCACAAACCCACTTCTTTCTCTGGATTCTACGTAACCTTCTTCACAAAGTAGTGAATATGCATGCTCAACAGTTATAGTGCTTACACCGGTTTCTTCTGCAAGACAGCGTTTTGAAGGCAACTTAGTGTTATATGGATAGTTTTCTGCTATGATATCATCACGAATTAGCTTGTATAGTTGCAAATAAATCGGACGCTTTTTTGTATCAATTACATATTTCATCTGGTTATATAAAATGCTCCTTAACTGGTGATTGTTATATGTTCAGATTTAGTATACACTCTTTTTATCATAAAGTAAAGGAGTCATATGATGAACGCAAAAACGAAGAATATGGTTATGGCTGCACTTTTTGCATCTCTGGTATGCGTAGCCACTATGATTATCAAAATACCATCACCACTTAAAGGATACATAAATCTTGGAGATTGTATAGTACTGCTAAGTGGTTGGATGTTGCCACCTGCTTATGGTTTTCTGGCGGCAGGTATTGGTTCTGCATTAGCCGATTTGTTTTCGGGGTATGTAGTATATGCTCCTGCAACTTTTATCATTAAGAGCTTAATGGCATTTATAGCATTTTACGGATTTAAGTTGTTGAATAAAAAAATACCAAACACATCATCAAGAGTAGTAGCGGGTTTGACAGCTGAGTTGTTTATGATTCTTGGATACTTTGTTTTTGAAGGTATATTATATGGATTCGGACCATCTCTGGTGAATATTCCTGCAAATGCAGTTCAGGGAGTTGCAGGGTTAGTTATAGGTATCGTTCTGATTAAAATCTTTGAGAAGAGAAACGTTAATTTATAATTGAATATACTGTTTTTATATTAGAAAACCGCCCCGATAGATAAGTTTTACCTGTCGGAGCGGTTTCTGCTGTTGTATTGTGATAATCAGGAGAAAATACGCAACAGCTTCTATATGTAGATTTGCTACAATCCAAATATACTAATGTTTTTTACATATTCAGGAAAGATACAGCGTCACTGATAGTTTTTTCGAAAGCTTCCTTTCCGTATTTATCGACTTCGGATTTGTTTTTTGCACCATGAGTGAGACATCCAGCACCGCCGATGCATCCGCCTACACATGCCATACCTTCGATAAAGTTTGCATCTAAGACGTTTTTACTTTTCTTGAGCAGAGCCATTCTGCATTCTTCAATTCCATCACAAGGGAGAGCTTTTAAGTCAAACTCAAGATTCTGTTCCTTAATTCCCTGAGCAACTGCATCAGAAAGTCCACCTGAGCGAGCAAAGATTCTGCCAAAATAAGAAGCATTATCAAGTACGTCTTCGTTGAGTGTCGTGATGTCTATATCCTTGCTGTCGTAAAGAGCTTGGAGTTCCTCAAAAGTCATAACTGCATCAACATAAGGTTTCACGCTGTCGAGCTGTGCCTCGGCTTTCTTTGCTGTACATGGTCCTATGAAAACAACCTTAGCGTTCTCATCTGTCGATTTTATGTACTTTGCAAGAGTTGCCATAGGAGAGAGGTTGTGTGAAACAAGAGGGAGTAAATCAGGAAAAGCAGATTTAATATACTGCACAAAAGCAGGACAGCACGAGCTTGTTAAGAAGCCTTTCTCAACAAGTTCCATTGACTCAGCTTGAGCTACCATATCAGCACCGAGTGCGGCTTCTATTACTGTGAAAAATCCCAGTTCTTTAAGACCCGAAATAACCTGACCTAGCTTTGCGTATGTAAACTGACTAGATATTGAAGGTGCAACCATAGCGTAAACTTTATACTTTTTGTTATTTTCACTTTTCTTAATCATATCAATAACGTTCAGTATATAAGACTTATCCATAATTGCGCCGAACGGACACTGGTACACACAAGCACCGCACTGTATACACTTCTCATTGTTTATAGCCGCCGCATTTTCCTTGTTAATTGAAATCGCCTTTACCTTACATGCAATCTGACAAGGGCGTTTGCGATTCACAATAGCGGAATATGGACAAACTTTAGCACACTGACCACATTCAACACACTTTGATTTATCAATGTGTGCAACATGATTGTGGTCGAATGAAATAGCACCTTTTTTGCATACGTCTTCACATCTGTGAGCAAGACAACCTCTGCAAGAGTCTGTAACTTCATATCCTGCTGCTGGACATTCATCGCAAGCTATATCAATAACTTCAATAACATTAGGGTTATCCTTATCGCCACCCATAGCTATCTTTACACGCTCTGAGAGTATAGCACGTTCTTTGTAAACACAGCAACGCATTGTTGATGTTTTACCCGGAACGATTGTTTTTGGGATTTCGAGAATGTTTTC
This sequence comes from Ruminococcus sp., assembly GCA_017473555.1. Lineage (GTDB taxonomy): Bacteria > Bacillota > Clostridia > Oscillospirales > Acutalibacteraceae > Ruminococcoides. The sequence continues at coordinate 33,337 of JAFUKO010000080.1, forward strand.
AAGAAGTGTATCGTTCCACGCTTGACGAGCAACTTCACGCAAAACCTTATATTTGAGATGCTGAACTTTTGTATCAAATTTTCTCATATAAACACTCCTTAGAAATAACTTACTTTTATCTTTTTACCCATCTGTTTAAGGCACTTTGAAAGTTCCTCAACAAGATTCATTTTTATATTGAAATTTATAGGCAAATCAGGATTCTGATGAGCAGGATTTACAGCTCTGCCTACGTAGAAGTTGATGTCTGTTGCCTCAACAAACAGTAGACGACATATCAGAGAAGCACCATCTTCGCTGTAGTTCCAATGTTCATAGTGCTTATTTTCACCTAAGTAGTCCTTAGCATATTCAAGCACCTTGTTTACTGTGATAACACCTTCTGTTACTAAGTCAACACCTTCAATTTTAGCTATAGGTGGGACATCGCTTTTTTCAAATTTAAGAGTTGCAACCAGTGGCTTTCTTAAAAATTTTGATGCGATTGACGATGTTGTGCCGCCACAGATGATGTGCTTGCCTTCTTTAGAAAAGAAAAGTGACATCATTCGGTCAGCATCGTCACGATTAGATGGTGGACCGAACAGCATATTCATCGGTTCTCTTTTTCTTATTTTAACAACACAAGCAGTTGCATCGTCACCTGGTTTGTGTCCGTAAAGCTCATTGCATTCGTCGACTAACATCGTTGAAAGAGTTTTTGCGGTATAACCAACCTGTGATAAAGCTTCCATAAAATCTATGATGTCTTCACGTTTCCATCCGAAGTTATACGCAATGCCGATTCCTGCATGAGGACAGCCGTCACTCATCATAACGAAGATATCGTTTTCCTGTAATTTGATTATAGACTTGTATATTTTTTTACCGCCTATATTCATTTCAGTCTTAGGATAATCCCAGTTCTTTTCGTTTCTAATGATAATGGCGTGGGGATTATCGTACTGAATAAGCTCAGCAGTTTGGTTGTTTTTTAGATGGATAATTGAAAATGTGGAATACGCAACTCCGCGTACTGAGCAAACAGGTAAAGTAGCGGCGATTGTTTCAACACATTCTTCAAGCGATAATCCTTCTGCAAGCATCGTCGAAATTATTTTTGAAGTAAGCGTAGAAAGAATACTGGCTTTTACGCCACTGCCCAAACCGTCTGATAGTACAATAACCGTAGAGTCGTCACTAGGTTCTACGATGTCTACGTGATCACCGCAAAGTTGTTCACCGTGATGATTTATACTTTTATATCCGATTTCAGCACATAAATCATTCATCAGTAATCGACTCCTTAAGTTTCGCTAAAGCGATTTTAGTTTCTGCTGCGGTTTCGCCCAGTAACGATGCGATTTCCTGAACAATTCTCATCTGTTTATCTACTACTTTATCAGCGACTTCTATAGTCTGTCTGCTAATATTTTCTTTTCTTTCGCGTTGAATTTCTTCATCAGTAACATCACGCATTATTCCGATGATGAGTCTTGAGTCTCTGTCATAGACAACAGTCTGCTCAACGTAACGCTTGTATTCGGCTAGATAGACTCTCTCGTCTCTTACTCCTCGTCCTGTATCTCTGACTCTCATAAATACTGTTGGGTCAAGGATTCTTATAACCTGATCGCCTAAAACATCACTTGAACTACGGATGTTCATAATCTTCCTTGCGGCATCATTTATCTGCTGAACCTCAAGCTGTTCGTTTAAAACAATAAGACCGTTTGGAGTGTTCTTGACGATTGTGTCGGAAAAGCTCTCAGCTTTATCTTTCAGGAAAGGTAAGCACATTGAGATTTCAGCTTTACCTTGGTATATAGCTATAGCTTTTTCACGACAGGTGTTGTATCCACACGAACCACAGTTGAGTTCCTGCGATGGCTTGAATTTGCCCATCTGACGGAGGATACCGTTTATTTCAAATTCAGAAGGGAGCTGTGAGTGCTTTTCTATGAACTCAAAGTTCTTTCTCAACTTATCACAAGAAGGCTGAGAAACCTCAAAATCTTTAGCTCCTGCGTACTGGGATATGCTTATGTAGTCTTTAACTGTGCTTGAACGGTGGTATTTTTCCATAACAGGACCGCCGATACAGCTACCGACACAAGCTGACATCTCGATAAAGCACTTGTGAATTTTTCCGTTTTCTATATCTTTTAAAGCGTCAATACAGTTTTCTACTCCGTCTAAAGCCAGATAGGTGTATTCGCTGTTATCAAGCTCCATAGTTTTCAGAATACCGCCAGTAGTAGGGAAGAAGCGAGCACGACTGAAAACATCGTTGTCTTTTTCCTTTTCGAGTTCTATATTTTCAGCTTTTAGCCATTCGGTCAATTCTTCGAAAGTCAGTACAGCATCAACTATACCCTTGTAGTGTTCTGCTTCGTCCTTTTTTGCAACACAAGGTCCGATGAATACGGTTTTTGCGTTGTGGTATCTATTCTTGATGTCCTGACAATGTGCCTGCATAGGGGACATAACATCTGCAAGATAATTAAGAGCAAACGGATAATGCTTTTGAATGAGCAGGTTGATAGAATGACAGCATGAAGAAATAATGATATCTCTGTCGTCCTCTTTAATCATTCTTTCGTACTCATTCTTTACAATAGTTGCACCAACTGCGGTTTCTTCGACGTCATAAAAACCAAGCTTTTTGAGTGCTTTACGCATTGAGTTAACACCAACACCGTCATAGTTTGCGATAAAAGATGGAGCTAAACTTGCAATAACAGGAGCACCGCTTTGTAAAAGTACCTTAACTTTTTCGGTTTCGTCTACGATTTCCTTTGCATTTTGAGGACAAACTACAAAACACTGACCGCAGAGAATACATTCATTCCCAATTATATGAGCTTGGTTTCCTGAAAATCTGATAGCTTTAACGGGACAGTGACGAATACATTTGTAGCAGTTTTTACAGTTTGATTTTTTCAGTGTCAAACAATTAGCCATATCCCGTTACTCCTTTACAAATTTACTTAAAACATTATCTTTGAAAAACTCTTTAAAGTTTTCCTTGGTAATACCTGTGTGGATATTATCATCAACCTGAACAGTTACACCAACGCGATTACACTTGCCGATGCAGAAGCTACCGACAAGTGTAATTTCGTTTTCAAGATGATGTTCAGTGACTGCATTTTGTAACAGCTCCACAATCTCAGGTGAACCTTTGAGATGGCACGAGCTACCAACACAAACCTGAATTGTCATCTTAAATCTTTCCTTTTACATTTTTCTCAAAAAATTCATTAACTGTGTCAGGAGTTACAGAGAAGAACTCTTCATCAACAGTAACACATACACCCTGCTGACATTCACCCATACAGAATGTTCCCCCGAGTTCAACTTTATCTGAGAGGTCGTTTTTTGCTATGAGAGTCTGAAGCTGTTCAACAACCTGACGTGAACCTTTAATGTGACAAGAGCTACCAATACAAACAGTGATTTTCATTTTTATATCTCCTTATATCTTATTCGTAATCAACAACATCTACCCAAGAGAGTAGGAACTCACGTTCTTTTTCGTTACCCTTTACTGACTGTGAAGCCGCAACGATTGGCATCCATTTCTGAACGTACTGCTTAGCTGTGTTGCTCTTTTTGCAGAACAAATCAAGATACTTCTTTGCACCGTCAATGTCACCGTTAAGCCAGAATAAAAGATAAGTTCTGGCTACATCAGCTGAAGCATTACCCTGAGTAGCGTGTGACCAGTCTAAGATGAAAGGTGTGCCATCTTCAGAGATAATAATGTTAGATGGGTTGAAGTCGCCGTGACAAACTTTGTTGTGCTTTGGCATACCTTCTAAACGTGTGTGTAGGTCATATCGTGTAGTAGCATCAATATCAGATTTAGCAATTTTGCCGTTCATCTTATCTTTGAGTTTGTTTAAGAGAGGACAGGTTTTTGAATGAACTTCAAGCTGTAAGTCAACGAGTAACTCAATATATTCGTTTTTCTTGTCTGGATCTTCTTCCATAAGCTGAGCTAATGTTTTACCTTTGATATATTCACTGACAATAGCCCATTTGCCGTCTACCATAGTTACCTCAAGAACTTTTGGGATGTTAAGACCTGTTTGTTCAATTCTTGCCTGGTTAAGTGCTTCGTTTAGTACATCTGCTTTTGAATAATCTTCGTTAAATACTTTGATACATCTGTCACCATCACGGTAGATAGTTTTAGTGTTTCTGACTGCTATAACTCTATCAAGTTTCATTGCTATATCCTCCCTAATTACGCTTTCTTACCCTTGCGATATGCTGTTTTGATTGCATCTGGTTTTGTTTCGATGATATCTCTTGCATTTGGCATTGATTTCTCATTAAAGTGCTTGCCGTAGTATGCGTTTAAGTACATCTGCTTGATTTCACTCATTAATGGGTAACGAGGGTTTGCACCTGTGCACTGGTCATCGAATGCCTGCTCAACCATATCGTCGAGTCTGTTTAAGAAGTCTTCTTCATCAATGCCGTAGTCTTTGATTGTTTCTTTGATGCCGACCTGTGCTTTGAGGTCGTTGATAGCCTTGATGAGAGCTTCGAGCTTTTCCTCATCTGTGTTACCGCCTAAACCTAAAGCGTCAGCGAT
>JAFUKO010000081.1 GCA_017473555.1 Ruminococcus sp.
AGCGAGCTCGCTAGAGTCGATGAACAGCTATCACAGATTGATGAGGCTCTGCTTATTGCTTCTGTAACAGAGGAAGATTTAGCTAAAGTTATTGAGCTGTGGACAGGTATCCCATCAACCAGAATCAGAGAAAACGAGCTTTTAAAGCTCGCTGATTTTGATGTTAAACTCAAAGAGAAGATTATTGGTCAGGATGAGGCAGTTGACGCATTAGCTAAAGCTATCAAGCGTAGCAGAGTACAGATTTCACCACGCAGACGCCCTGCATCATTTATCTTTGTTGGTCCTACAGGCGTAGGTAAAACCGAACTTGTAAAGGTGCTTTCAAAAGAACTTTTTGATACTCCTGAAACACTCATTCGTCTTGATATGTCTGAGTTTATGGAGAAGCACTCTGTATCAAAAATCATCGGTTCACCTCCTGGTTATGTGGGCTACGATGAGGCTGGTCAGGTTACCGAAAAGGTAAGACGCAGACCATATTCAGTGCTCCTCTTTGACGAGATTGAAAAAGCTCATCCCGATGTACTTAACATCCTTTTACAGATTCTTGACGAAGGCAAGCTTACTGATGCACATGGCAGAACAGTAGATTTCTCAAACACAGTTATCGTAATGACTTCAAACGCAGGTTCTGATAAGCGTGAAAACGCTCTGGGCTTTGCTAAGAGCGAGGAAGACGCTGAACGCGAGAAGGTTATGAAGGCTCTGTCTGAGTTCTTACGCCCTGAGTTTATCGCTCGTGTTGACGAGATTATCGTGTTCAAAACACTTACTAAAGATAACTTTGTGTCTATTGCTCACCTTATGCTTTCTGAGTACATCGAAACACTCGCAGAAAAGGGCATCGACTTTAAGTTTGATGACAAAGCTTGCAGATATCTTGCAGAAAAGTCCTGCAACGGTCGTAGCGGAGCTCGTGATTTACGCAACCTTATCCGCAAGGAAGTTGAGGATAAAATCACTGGCGAGTTGATTTTAGCAGGCGAGGGCACACTCTCAGCTATCTCAGTATCCGCAAACGAAAACGAACTCACAGTTTCTTCAATTTAATAAATCTATATACAAAAATAAGGCACCCGATTTGGGTGCCTTTTTATTTACGCCATAAAAAGTTTCTGAAAAATAATAGGCTGTCTTATTAAAGCAAAGTAGTAAGACAGCCTGTTGTTATTGTGTTAGTTCACGCAAGCGTTTTTTGTCAATAATCTTAACACCTCTGCGTGATAACTCAACAATATTTTCATTTTCAAAGTATTTCAACATTCTTGAAACCACTTCTCTTGCCGAACCCATATATTTTGCGATAAGGCTGTGAGTTAGCATAACTGTGTCAGTATTACATCTGTTGATTTCGTCAAGCAGAAAAATCGCGAGTCTTTTATCCATACTCATAAATAGTATCTGCTCCATAATCCACATCATACTTGAAATGCTTTCAACTGTTGTTTCAAGAGCATAGATTTTCGCGTCGCTGTATTTGTTGTTGATGTATTCAAAAGCCTCTCCGTTTATGTAGTAACATTCGCTTGTTTCTTCTGCATCAACTAAAATATCGAATGTCATTGATTGAGTTGCAAATGAGGCAGAAAGAATACAAAGTTCGTTCTCGTGAAATCTCAAAAGTGTTAGCTCTTTGCCATCCTCACTTATCATATAAACTCTCAAACACCCCTTTAGTAGGTAAATCACGCTGCCTGAACCACTGCCGTTGTAAATATTACTACCCTTTGAAAAAGTTTTTGCAACTGAATTATTACACAGATATTCTTTATCTGTGTAACTAAGCGAGTCCCAGAACGGAAATTGCTCCTTGTATATGGATGAGTATATTTTATTTTCCATAAAATCACCCCAATTGTGACTAAGTCACAGAAATGTTTTCTAATTAATTGTATTATTACATCAAGTTAAAGAAAGCAAGTAATAAATCAAAAATGCTTTCGATATAATATTTCAAGGAGGCCTGAATATGAGTGTTAACAATTTACCTTTATTACTGCTCGACAATAGCTCGATGATGAGCGTAATCAACGAAGGAGAGTTCCGTTGTTCTAATATGTCCTTTGAGGATGCCAAGATGTTGCTTGAAATTTTCGACGAAAAAGAGTATCTCAAGTGCTTTTCAAATCCTGCTATCGAATCTGTAATGTTCTCTCAGCTAGGCATTGAAATGCGTAGCTTTGAATATAAGCATATCAGAAATATGAGAGTGAACCAGCAGGCTATTGTGTTTAAGCTCTACACAACACCGTCAGCATCTAATCCGATTATTCAGGCTGATGATGGGGTAGAGGCAAAGAAAATTCAAAACGTTTACGCATATTGCCAGCATCTCATCAGAGTAAAATAAACTACTACGTTTTTATTGTATCATAATTTCCGCGGTGCACAAGTGCTGCGGAAATTTTTTTGTGTCAAAAAAACGCGACTGAGTTTTAATTCCAGTCGCGTTTTATCAGTTAGCTGTTAATTATTGTCAGAGAACTGGCTGTTGTAAAGTTTAGCATATAAGCCGTCTTTAGCCATAAGTTCTTCGTGATTACCAACCTCTAAGATGTCGCCATCCTGCATGTACAGAATGTTTTCAGCATCCTTGATAGTTGAAAGTCTGTGAGCGATGATGAAAGAGGTCTTGCCCTTCATCATTTCGTTCATAGCCTCCTGAATCATAACCTCAGTACGTGTATCTACCGAAGATGTAGCTTCGTCGAGAATCATGATAGGTGGGTTGTTGAGCATAGCTCTTGCGATAGTGATAAGCTGACGCTGACCCTGAGCGATGTTGCTTGCACCCTCGTGAAGTACAAAGTCATAACCACCCGGAAGTGTGCGGATAAATGCATCAGCTCTTGCTTTCTTAGCTGCCTCTTCAACCTCTTCATCAGTAGCATCAAGCTTACCGTAACGGATGTTCTCTCTGATAGTGCCGTTGTAAAGCCATGTATCCTGTAATACCATACCGAAAATTTCACGTAAACGTGAACGCTCCATATCTCTGATATCAACGCCGTCAATCTTGATACCACCCTGTCTTACGTCGTAGAAACGCATGATAAGGTTAACAAGTGTTGTTTTACCTGCACCTGTAGGACCAACGATAGCAGTCTTTTCACCTGCACCGATTGTAATGTCGAGGTCAGTGATAAGTGTCTGGTGTGGAAGGTAACCGAACTTGATGTGGTCAAATTTAACCTCACCCTTGAGCTCTTTAGGAAACTGTGGGTTTTCAACATCAGGAACTTCTTCTTTCTCGTCTAAGAACTCGAAGATTCTTGTAGCAGCAGAACCTGTAGCCTGAATTGTGTTAGCAATCTGCATAACCTGAGTGAGTGGCTGTGAGAACTGTCTTAGATAAAGTGTGAATGACTGAATCATACCAACTGACAGACCGCCAATGATAGCAAGTATAGCACCAACGATACTAACGAGTGCATAACCAAGGTTAGTCATATTCTGCATAATAGGGGTGAGAGTACCTGCTAAGAACTGACCGTCTTTTGAAGACTGGTACAAATCCTCATTAGTTACTTCAAAGTCATCGATAACAGTTTCTTCTCTGCCAAATACTGTAACAACATTGTGACCTGAGTAGTATTCTTCAACAAGACCGTTAAGCTTACCTGTGCCACCCTGCTGAGCATTGAATTTCTGCTGCGATTTCTTAGCAATTTTAGCAGCAGCATAAAGAGCAAACGGAACAACAGCCAGACCAACGAGTGTGAGTACACCGCTGATGTTGAGCATAATAGAGAAGATGATAATAATTGTGAAAATAGCGTTTAATACCTGATAAATACTCTGCTGTAAAGAGTTTGATACAGTATCAACGTCATTTGTAACACGGCTTAAGATGTCGCCGTATGAGTTAGTGTCATAGTAGTTGAGCGGAAGCTTTGAAAGCTTGTGGTCAACTCTCTTTCTAAGATCAAAGATTGTGCTCTCAGCAACTGAAACAATAAGTGAAGTACCGATATAAGAGAGTAAAGCATTAAGACCGTAAGCACAGCCCATAAGTGCTAAGAATTTCAAAAATTCACCGTTTTGCTCGCCACCAATAAGTAATTTAGCAAGAGCATCAGTAGCGTTACCCATAAGTAACGGAGCTAAAGCGTAGGCGATAGTAGAAAGTAAAATTACAATAATAGCAATGACAAGTTTTGCTTTGTATGGCTTCATACAGCCGAAAAGTCTTTTGTATGAGTTGTTTGAGTTAGAAGGCTTTTTAGTTTTCATCTTACTTTTCCTCCTTACTCATCTGAGAATCAACAATTTCCTTGTAAACATCACAAGTCTGTACAAGTTTATTGTGTGTACCCATACCGACAACCTCACCTTTTTCAACAACGATGATTCTGTCAGCATCGATAATAGTAGAAATTCTCTGTGCAACGATAACAACAGTTGCATCACCGGTCTCAGCAGACAGAGCATGACGTAATGCCTTATCTGTCTTAAAGTCAAGAGCGGAGAATGAGTCATCGAATACATAGATTTCAGGTTTTCTTACTATAGCTCTAGCAATAGCAAGTCTCTGGCGCTGGCCACCTGAAACGTTTGTACCACCCTGAGAGATAGGAGAGTTAAATCCTTCGTCCTTCTTCATAACGAAGTCATAAGACTGAGCGATTTTAACAGCTTCTTCGATTCTGTCTTCATCAGCATTCTTATCACCAAATGCGATGTTGGAGTCGATAGTACCTGCAAAGAGCACTGCTTTCTGTGGTACAAAACCAATCTTGTTTCTGAGTACCTCAGTGTCATAATCTCTTACGTCAACATCATCAACAAGTACCTGACCCTCTGTAACATCATAAAGACGTGGGATAAGGTTAACGATAGTTGATTTACCCATACCTGTACCACCGATAATAGCAGTAGTCTCACCAGGCTTAGCTTCGAATGAGAGATTCTTGATAGCTGGAACATCAGCACCAGGATATGTAAAGGAAACATTTTTGAAAGTAAGGTAACCCTTCTTTTCTGTGTTATCCTTAGTCTTTTCCTTGTTCTGAATAACAGGTTCTGTGTCTAAAACTTCCTTAGCTCTTGCAGCAGCAGTTGAAGCGCGAGGAAGCTGAACGAATACCATTGTCAGCATGATAACAGCCATCATAATCTGCATGATGTACTGAATGATAGCCATAATCTCACCGATTGTATAGTCATAACCCTTGTTAACACTCTGGTTAGCAGCCATAAGCATAACCATAGCAGCAGTGAAAGAAAGTACAATCGTGAGCACAGGCAAAACAGAGTTAGTAGTTCTCTGAAGCTTCATGTTAGTTTTCTTGTAATCTTTGTTGATTTCTTCAAACTTCTTTGATTCAAAGGCAACAGTACCAAACGCACGGATAACTCTAACACCTGTGAGTTTTTCACGCATTACAAGGTTGATTCTGTCAATCTTGCCCTGAATCTTTGTAGAAAGCGGAATAGCAATCTTTGCGATGATAACAAGCACAACGCACATTATAGGTATAGAAATGACCAGAACACCCGAAAGCTGTGGTGAGCTTGAAATAGCTAAGATAACACCGCAGATACACATAATAGGAGCCTGGAAAGCAATTCTTAAACACTGGTTTAAGAAAGTCTGAACCTGAGTGATGTCGTTGTTAGTACGTGTAATAAGGGAAGATGCGGTAAATCTGTCAATCTCAGTCTGTGAAAAGTACTGAACCTTTCTGAAAACCTTTGAACGTAAGTTTCTGCCGACACCCATTGAAACTGTCGCAGAAAGTCGGCTGGTAGTAACACCACACCATAAACCGAAAATAACCAGAGCGATCATAAATCCGCCAACTCTGAAAACCATCGCTAAATCATTGTTAGGAATAGCAATATCAATGAGTCTGATGAGCATTGACGGAAGACCGAGTGTTGCCATAGTTGTACCGATAACGGTAAGGACTATGAACAACAGCTCCTTTTTATAGGAGGCAAGCTCCTTGAAAACACATTTCATAATTTGTCTCCGTTCTTAATTATTTTTCAAAAACTGAGCAGATGAGCTTGATGCCGTAGAATGTAAGAGAAAAGCCCATAACGTAACCAAGAGTCATAGTAGCATAAATGAGATGAGTGCCTGCGTACATACCCATAATGATAACGAGTATACCGAGGAGAAGAGTTAACCACCAGGATTTGTGACCCTCTTTCTTTAACTTGAAAGAAGTAACAGTTGAGTCAACACCGCTGAGAACAAGCCACAGTGCAAACATAACAACAACGATGAGGTCGTATGTAGCTCTAAGACTTACGTCGAACATAGCGATAGTTGAGAGCACAGCAGCACCGATAGCTAAAATAAGACCAATAACGCCGTTGATCATGTCTTTCTTTTCCTTTTTATTACGAGCATATTCAAATATACCGCAAAAACCGATTACGCCAAGTAAGCAAGTAACAATCCAGCCGATAGTCATAACAGCTGAGATGCCTGGCATAAAGAAACAATAGAATGCAGCAAATAATGAGAAAATACCCATAATGCAGTTAAATACTTTCATAAATAACATCTCCTTGTTTAAAATATACACTATAATTATACAATAAACCATTATCAGGTGCAATAGTTTTAATATATAACGCTGAAAAATAGCGGATTTTGACTTATATTGTAAATGCTACTTGACACATAATACTATGCGTAGTATAGTATAACGCATAGGGAGGTATACTATGGATATACAGCTTAAACGTGGTTTGCTTGACGTCTGTGTGTTAAAAGCCATTAAAAGTGAAGATTCTTATGGCTACAAGA
>JAFUKO010000082.1 GCA_017473555.1 Ruminococcus sp.
ATATCACGCCTTCGTCGTCGCAAAGCCTCTTGATTTGATTTTTCTGGACGAAAAATCGTCATATATTGGCTTGCTCCTCCTCTCCCCAAAATCATAGATTTCGGGGACCCCGAATTTTTCCGCTACTCCTCAAAAGTCCACAGTCTCGCATTGATTTTCTACGTTGACATACGTCAACTACGAAAATGCAGACTCGCCTTCGACTTTGTGAGGGCTACGGACCTCGGACGCTTAGATATCACGCCTCGTTTGTTCTCGCATCTCTTTCAAATCTTTGCTGTTCCTCTGTCACTTGTTAAAATCAAAGAATAAATTGCATCTTTGATTTTTTAACGCGTGACCTCGATCACATTAAGATTTGAAAGGCTCGAACACTCGGACGCTTAGATCTGATCTACAACCTTCTGGATTGCTTCAAGTGCGTCAGCTGGGAGCTTGTCAAAACCGCCCTTAACTGTGTCACGGGAAGCGATGAAGTTGAGTCTGTCTGTCATTCTAGCCTTGAGCTGTGCAACGTACTCAGCGTCATTGAGGTCAGGAACAAAGCCTTCCCACTCGAAGATTTCGATGTCTTCAAATGGACCCCACTGCTTAAACTCTGCAGTGCCCTCAACGATAGCCTCGATTACACCGAGTGTATCCTTAGGCTGAACCTTTTTGCCCATGAAGTCGCCTGTGTTGATGATGTAGCAGTCTACGTCCTTCTCAGCAACGAGCTTCTTGAACTTCTCGTAGTCGTTTACGAGTGGGTAAGTTCTGAATGGGTTAGCGTATGGCTCAACAACGAGTGCGTTAGGGTCAACGCCAGGAGCAAGACGCTCAGCAGAGCTACGCTTTGTAGCGAGTGTAGCACCCATAGCAGAAGCAAGGGAAGCACCCTTGAGCTTTACTACTGGTGGGATTGTTGGGTCTTTCATGATCCAGAAGATAGCGTTAACAGGAGCTTCGATCTTGTCAACACGATTTGGTGACCAGAGCTTAGATTTGAGAGCTCTGCCGTTACCGTTACGGATATCCTCAGTTACGAGAGTTACTTTACCCTCGTTGTCTAAAGTTGCAGAACAGTTCTGAGCTGTTAAGAGATACTTGTTGTCAGGGCAGCCTGTTGGATAGTCAGCTGTCTTGTCAAAGTATGTTGGCTCTAAAGCTACTGATGAACATGTGTCTGTGTTGATGATGAAAGCATCGTCGTGAAGTACAGTTACGCCGTACTTGCCGCCGTGCTTAGCGTGTGTGATAGTTGACTTACCTGAACCTGAAAGGCCAAATACAGAAGCAACGTACTTAGAGCCGTCAGCGAGTGTGTACTCTTTCTGACCGCCGTGACATGAAGCGTAGCCGTTACGGTTAGCAACTGCCCAAGCGATTGTGAGTGTGCCCTTCTTGTGCTCGCCGAAGTATCTCATACCTAAGATGCAAGCACAGTTTGTAGCTGTGTTAAAGTATGAAAGACACTTGCCGTCGCAAAGGTCTGTCTGTGTTGTGCCCTTCCACTGTGGGTCAGAGAAGATATAGATGTCAGGCTCGTTAGCGTAGAGCTTTGACTCTTTGTACATCTTGTTGTAGTACTCTGACTGATACTGGAAGTTGAGCATCCATGAGTACATGATGTTCTCCTCGCCCTCTGGAATGAGAAGGTGAGCTCTTACCATGAACTCTTCGTCAAGACCGATGTAAACTACTGCGTGGTACATCTTCTTCCAGCGTGTGTCATAGATAGCGTCCATACAGATTTTATCAAGACCGTTGCAATCAACACCAGGCTCGCCAGCGATTCTTCTAGCTGCAGCGTAACGACCTGTGATAGAGCCGTCGTTAAAGAGAAGAACTTTAGCGTCTGAAGGCAGACCAAATTCTTCGCCACGGTATACAGGCATATCTGTTACGATTGTGCCCGGTGAATTTTTAGCGAGTTCATACGCCTGTGCGAGTGAAGTAACCATAGTTACATTGTTGCCGTAGAATGGAGCTTCGATAATAGAACGTGTTTTAGCAAAACCTACTTTATCCTTACCAATCTCTTCATGTGTAAAAAATGCTTTGGTTGACATAGGTGAATTCCTCCTTGGTATTTCCAAATTATCCCATGATAAACATGAAACTTTACTCTTAAATTATCCTAGAAAATGGGAAAAATGTCAAGATGTTAAGTATGATAATTAACATATATTTCACAGATAATTTTTTGTGAGTTTTATTGAATATTGAATATTGTTTGTTTTTATAAGAAAAATATGCGTTATAGATGTGTAAAATGTGGGGCAGAAACGTTTGTGCAAAATTGTAGGGGATGCATTTATGATAAACCGCAAACGGTACGTCGAAATTGCCGTACCCTACGGATAAAACAGAAAAGTTTTAGATAAAAACAAAGAGGAGAACGTACTCGTTCTCCCCATTAGTGATGAGTATTAAAATAATCTGTAATCAAGGTTAAAGATAGGTAGCTCAGGGTCTGCGGTGACTTTTACCATTTCACCTGTAAAAGGATGCAAAAAGTTAATCTCTCTGCTCCACAAAGCAATCTGGCTGTATGGAATGTCACAGCCGTATTTTCTGTCGCCTACGAGTGGGTGCTTGCGGGATGCAAACTGCACACGTATCTGGTGGGTTCTGCCTGTTAAGAGCAGTACCTCGACTTTTGTGACGTCTTTGTTTTCAAACTCTGCACTGCCGTGGGAAACATAGCACAGCTTTGCGATTTTGACGCCCTTGCGTTCCTTTTTTACAACATATGTTTTATTCTTAGCCTTATCGTGGTAGAGCAAATCAGCCAAAGCTCCTGTGTTGTGCTCAAGCTTACCGCTTACTACTGCGTAGTAAACCTTGTGGAACCCGCCGTTTTGGATAAGGGTGCTCATTTTTGATGCCATTGCCTTAGTTTTAGCAAAGAACATCACACCGCCAGTGGTTTTGTCAAGACGGTGGATGACGTAACATTCGGCGTTTTCGCCCTTGTCTTTTAAATAAGCTGAGATGTCATCGCACAGGCTTTTTGTATTTTTGTTTCCTTGGGACAAAACACCGTAGGGTTTTACTACCGATATCAGGTGCTTGTCTTCGTAAAGAATATTAAGCTTTGTCATAGTTACTTTCCAAAATGAAGCTGTGCATATCGCACGGTTTCCATAGCGTCCTTTGCATAGTGTGACGCACCTATCATATCGGCGTATTCCTGAGTGAGCACCGCACCGCCGACTACTGTTTTGACGTGTGGTGCTTTTACACTTAACAGCTTGATGGTTTCTTCCATTGCGACAACGGTTGTGGTCATCAATGCTGAAAGTCCTACTAAAGTCACGTTGTGTTCAAGCACTGCGTTTATAATTGTTTCAGGTTTAACGTCTTTGCCTAAGTCTATTACCTCAAAGCCGTAGTTTTGGAGCAGTACCTTGACTATATTTTTGCCGATGTCGTGGATGTCGCCCTCAACTGTGGCTAAAATTATCTTGTCACTGCTCTTGTTATCGCTTTCAACTATGGCGGTTTTTACTGCATCAAAAGCTGACTTTGCCGCTTCGGCACTCATAAGAAGCTGAGGCAGGAAAATAGTGTTTTTTTCAAAGCCTGAGCCGACTTTGTTTAGTGCCGGGATGATTTTATCGTTGATGATATCAAGCGGATTTTCTGTCTTTAAAAGTGCGAGAGCGATTTCATAAGCGTTATCTTTAAAGCCCTTTTCAATAGCAAAATCGAGGGTCATATCGACTCTTTTATCATTTGCAGTTTTGACGTCATCGTTACCGCTTGCAAAATCGATGTAGTTAAGGAAGTTATCGTCAAGTCCTTTTAAAGCACAGAAGCTGTAGTATGCTTCCATCATTTTTTCTGACAGCGGATTCATAATCGCTGAGCTTAAGCCGTTTTCAAAGCAGAGGGAGAGGAATGTCGAGTTGAGCATCTCCCTGCAAGGCAGACCAAACGAGATGTTTGACACGCCTAAGATAGTGTTGACGCCCACCTGCTCTGTGAGCATTTTTACGGAATTTATGGTGGTTTTTGCACTTTCTTTATTTGAGCTTACAGCCATAGCGAGGGCATCGACAACGATGTCCTTTTTATCTATGCCATATTTTGAGGCTTCGGCTATGATTTTTTCGGCAATCTTAACACGCTCATCGGCTGTGTCAGGAATGCCGTTTTCGTCGAGTGTGAGAGCAACTACCACACCGCCGTATTTTTTGACGAGTGGGAAGATAGCGTCCATTGAGCTTTGCTTTCCGTTGACGGAGTTTATCATCGGCTTGCCGTTGTAAATTCGCATAGCCTGTTCTAAAGCCACAGGGTCAGATGAGTCGAGCTGGAGCGGTAAATCGGACACAGCCTGCACAGCTTTTACGACATCAGTGAGCATTTTTACTTCGTCAATTTCAGGGAGTCCGACGTTGATGTCGAGCACCTTTGCACCCTTGTCCTGCTGAGAAACAGCCTCGCCTAAGATGTAGTCAAGGCTCCTTTCACGCAAGGCTTCTTTGAGCTTCTTTTTACCTGTCGGGTTGATACGCTCGCCTACGATGACAGGGGTATTTGTAAATGCCACTGCCTTTGTATATGATGACACAACTGTGTCGGTATTTTTGGTGATTTTGAGAGCTTTGATGTCCTTTGTGGCGTTGACTGTAGCTTTGATATACTCAGGTGTTGTACCACAACAGCCACCCAAACCGTGGACACCGTACCCTGCGATTTCTTTCATAACGGATGCGAATTCTGTTGCATCTACATCGTAGACAGTTTTGCCGTTAACTGACTTTGGCATACCTGCGTTTGGGCTGACGATAACAGGGATTGAGCTGTATTTTACGTAGTCTTTGGCTATCTCTTTCATCTGGTGCGGACCAAGACCACAGTTGATGCCGATTGCATCAGCACCCAAACCCTCGAGCAAGGTGATTACAGCCAAAGGTGATGCACCTGTCATCAGTGTCTTGTTCTCATCATATGCAACGGTGACAAATACAGGGAGGTCACAGCTCTCTTTTGCGGAGAGTAGTGCCGCCTTTGCCTCGTATGTATCGCTCATCGTTTCGATAATAATGAGGTCGGCACCGTACTGCTCGCCCAGTGCTATTGTCTTTGAAAAAGCAGATACTGCGTCTTCAAAATCTAAATCACCCAGAGGTTTTAGCAGTTTTCCGCACGGACCTACGGACAGACCGATGAATACGTCTTCGCCTTTTGTTTTGCCACATTCTTCTATTGCTTTTTTTGCGTTATCTATAGCACTTTTTAAAAGCTCTTCAAGTGTATACTCATCGTCTTCGAGTTTCAGCTCATTTGCACCAAAGGTGTTGGTGGTCAGCACCTGTGCTCCTGCTTCGATGTAAGATTTGTGAAGTGACACGATGTTTTGTGGTTCTTTGATGTTCCATTTTTCAGGAGCCATACCTGACGGCAGACCCATCTTAATCAGTGATGAGCCTAAACCTCCGTCAATATATACTATTTCATTTTGAATCAGCTTTCTGATGTCCATAATAAAACCTACTCTCTGTATAGACAATTTTCTTTTTCGCAGTTTTCACAGCGTGAGTGGTGCTCACACACTTCGCCCTTTGGACGTACTCCTGCGATGGCTGACACCGATTTTGACGGTATCATAAGGTTGTTGTGAGTTAATGTCACGCCGATTTTACGTGAAGCGTCACAACACCCTAAAATAAGTGGTTGATAAGTTACAGCTAAGTCGCCGTAGCCTGGTGAAAATCGTGGTCTAAATGTTACACCGTAAGTGTCCTGCAGGTGCTCACAAAAAAGGTCGCAAAAGCTTTCTATAGCTGACGAGCCGATTGCGTCAATTATCACCGCACGGCTGAGTTGAAGCTCCATATACTTTCTTATAAGGCGGTCAACCGACACTGATGTTGTCGCTGTGAAAATGAATGCACCCTCACAGCCGTTGAGGTTTTTAGCTAGTTTCTCGCTTTTTAAAGTGAACGAATCGTTAAAGGTGATTTCATCGTGCTCGATTTTAATGTCACAGTAGCGGTAGCTCGCCTTATATGACACAACGCTTAAAAACTCGTCAAGACAGCTATTAAGCATCGACTTCACTTCATCATCAGGCTCTTGTCTGACTCGTAAAAACCGCAGTGCAAGTGCCATATCAATATTAACTTTGTCACTATTGACACTGAATGTCCTTACAGCCTTGTCCATACTTTCACCCAAAAGTAATTATATGTATTTTGTAATGATTATTACTTGAAAATTTCGCTTAAGTTGTCTTTGATAGCCTGTGCAACCTCAGGTTTATTCATCGAATAAACGTGGACAGCGTTGATGCCGTTTGCGAACAGGTCGATAATCTGCTCTGTAGCATAGGCGATGCCTGCCTGTTGCATGGCCTTAGGGTTGTCGGAGAATCGCTCGACGATTCGTTTGAATCGGTCAGGCAAAACTGCTCCTGAGAGCTTGCAAGAGCGTTCAATCTGTCTGCCGTTTGTCACAGGCATAATGCCCGGAATAACAGGCACTGTGATGCCCATATTGCGGACTCTTAAAAGGTATTTATAAAACAGGTCGTTGTCAAAAAACATCTGGGTTGTCAGAAAATCGCAACCGCAGTCAACCTTGTGTTTTAAGTTGATGAGGTCTTCTTTCTCACTTATAGACTCGACGTGCTTTTCAGGATAGCACGCACCGCCAACGCAGAAATCGCCGTTTTCCTTGATGAAAGAAACAAGCTCGCTTGCGTATTTGAAATCCCACTGTGACGGAGTTGTGCCATCAGGAATATCGCCTCGAAGTGCTAAGATGTTTTCGATGCCGTTTTCTTTGAACTGCTGGAGTTTTTCGAGAATACTCTCTTTTGATGAATTTACGCAGGTGAGGTGGGCAAGAGGTGTGACGCCGTCGTCTAAGATGCTTTTTGCAATCTCAACGGTGTACTTAGCGGTGGTACCGCCTGCACCATAGGTCACGCTCATAAAGTCAGGTTTTAAGTCGGCTATTTTTGTAGCGGCAGTGCTGACGGTTTCGAACTTGTCCTGAGTTTTCGGTGGGAAAACTTCGAATGAAAGGGAGGGCTTTTCTAAGTTTATTATATCTTTAACTTTCATAAAATCACCTGATTTCGTAGTTTATCTTTTAAATATAACATATATTTTACTGATTTACAACTATAAAGTGAGAAAGGGTGGTGCAAAAAGGGGGATGAGAAAGATTGGTGTGAAAAATCGTAGGGTTTGGCGTGAACATAAAACCGAAAAATGGTACGTTGTTACACAATCCCTCCGTCTTTTGCTTACGCAAAATCCACCTCCCTTTACACAAGGGAGGCAAACGAGAGGCAGAAAGGTTGATGTTGAAATCGTAGGGGACGGGTTCCCCGTCCCGAAAAAATTGGTGCTGACGCACGCGGACGACCACTGGTCGCCCCTACAAGTGGAATAGAAGCGATACGGATGAATTGTAGGGTTTGGCGTTCACGACAAACCGAAAGATGGAACGTTGTTTATACAATCCCTCCGTCTTTTGCTTACGCAAAATCCACCTCCCTTTACACAAGGGAGGCAAACGAGAGGCAGAAAGGTGGGTGTTGAAATCGTAGGGGACGGGTTCCCCGTCCCGAAAAAATTGGTGCTGACGCACGGCGGGTCGTCGAGTCGCCGACCCCTACGGATGGTAAACAAACGTTGATGATATAAACCGCATAATGGAATGTCATAAATGCCGTTCCCTACAGGTGGTAATATCAACCTTTGGCAAATAAAAAAACGGGACGAAATAATCGTCCCGCATAGTGTAATTATTCATTGCTACATAGCAATATGTAACTGTTGTCTTCGGCTTTGTACACAGCTTCAAAATCTTCGTCAACAAGCTCCATGCTGATAGTGTCACACTCTGCTATGACACACGAGCCACACGATGAGCTGAGCTTTCGTGGGACAGGTGCCATTTTTGAGTTGATGCCACTATTTTTAATCATCTTGTTTGTCAGCTGTGCTGAGTGGTGAGTGTAAAATGTTATGACTATCATTTTGTCAAAGTGAGCTTGAAGCCGTCGTCGGTTTCATTTACAGTTACTTTGTAGCCCTGAGATGTGCCAAAACGTGTGACGTTCTCCTTTGCACACGCATCGTCAACCAGCACTTCTAAAGTAGCAGGTGCGTTTTTCTTTACTTCTTTCTGTACCATAATGACAGGCATAGGGCACAGATATCCTCTTGCATCAACCATTGTTTTTAGCCTCCTTTTTGCAGTTAAGAACTGAGATAATCAAAACTACTGCGATGCAGATAACAACAGCGATTTTGCCTGCATCTGAGATACCGCCGACTACGTACTCTCCTAGCTCGTTTGTAGAGTCAGGGTTGCCAGCGAGTCCGAAGTTATGTGACACAGCCGCACCGACTATCATACCAAATACTGTAACAGCACAGTCGCCGTTGCCTTCGCCTGCGAGTACAAGCTGACGCAGTGGGCATCCGCCGAGCAGTACACTGCCCCAGCCGACAATCATCATACCCAGCACGTTCCACAGTGTGCTTGAATGTGCGATAGGCTGGCTGTACATAGAAAGGTTGAAGTTGCCCATAATCAGGTTGCCGATGATGATTGTGATGATTATAGCGACAAAGCCGTAGAGGAGCTTGAAATCGCCAAAGAGGATGGCATCTCGCACACCGCCTACCATACAAAGACGTGATTTCTGAGCGAGTGCACCGATAACCAGAGCGATAATAAGTGCGATAAAAAACGGTGCGTGCATTGAGCCAGGACCCTCAGTGCTCATCTTGATGAATGCAGGAGCAGTTATTCCTAAAACGAGGAGCATAAGAGCTGTGAAAGGCATCACAGAGCCTTCGACTAAAGTCGCCTTGTACGCACGCTGCATAGTAAAGCCACGCTTTAAGAAAATTGTGCCGATGAATACGCCGAGCACAAAGCCTAAAAGTGCTATCATAGCGTTGATGTCGCCACCGCCGATGCGGATGACCATTCTTAAAGGACAGCCTAAAAATACAAGACCGCCAATCATTACAACAGCACCTAAAATAAAGCGTGTAGCAGGGGATGAGCCAGCTTTTGGCTTGAACTCCTTAGTGATGAGTGCAATTATGAAAGCACCGAGGATGATGCCCATAATCTCAGGACGCATATACTGAACCTTTGCAGCAGCGTGGAGTCCCAGCGCACCTGCGATGTCACGCTCGAAACATGCGATACAAAAGCCCATGTTCTTAGGGTTGCCAAGCCATGTGAGCAGTAAAGCCGCAATGCCTACAGCAATACCGCTGATGATGACAAGGATGTTAACCTTACCGTTTAGTTTTTTCATAGAATCTCTCCTTTTAAAACGATTATATTAAAAATCGTTTAGCGTTATGTTTATTATAGAATAACGGTATGATGAAATCAAGAAAAATATTATTGATTTAAAAATGTGTTTACAGAAATGTTGATGTTAAAAAACGCAAACACAACGTCGATGATGAAATCGTAGGGGACGGGTTCCCCGTCCCGAAAAATTGGTGCGTTGTTTACAATCCCTCCGTCTTTTGCTTACGCAAAATACACCTCCCTTTACACAAGGGAGGCATACGGAACGTCATAAATGCCGTACCCTACGGGTGGTAAACAAACGTGGGTTTTGAAATCGTAGGGGACGGGTTCCCCGTCCCGAAAAAATGGTGCTGATGCACGCGGGCGACCACTGAGTTTCCCCTATTAGGGGAAGTGGCGTGTAACGCCGAAAGGGTTG
>JAFUKO010000083.1 GCA_017473555.1 Ruminococcus sp.
AAGCTGTTTTTTGTGTAAATAAATCTTCAAATAAAAAGACGGAGGCAACTTATCAGTAGCCTCCGTTTTTCGTTATTATTTGAGTTTTTCTGTCCACTGGGCCTCTTTAAAGCCTGTCAACACAAAGTCATCGCCGATAAGCAGTGGTCGCTTTACGAGCATACCATCAGTTGACAAGAGTGAGAGCTGTTCGCTTTCGCTCATCAACGGGAGTTTGTCTTTGAGCTGGAGTGATTTGTAGAGCAAGCCGCTTGTGTTGAAAAAACGTTTCAGCGGTAAGCCTGATTTTTCGTACCAACACTTGAGCTCCTCAAGACTCGGATTGTGCTCTTTGATGTCCCTTAGTTCGTAGCTGATGCTGTTGTCGTCAAGGAACTTCTTAGCCTTTTTACAAGTGGAGCATTTTTCGTAGCAAATGAATTTGACCATAATTACACCTTATTTCTTTGCAGTAGCCTTGTCTGCTGAGTTTTCCTTTTCCTGAAGCTGTGGGATGAATTTCTTAGCGAAAACGCCGTTGTTTCTGCCGATGATGTAGAAGTAGCCGATTACTGAGAATACCACTGCGCCGATGAGGTTAACCAGCAGGTCTTTCATTGTGTCGATGATGCCGATGTCGAGGTATCCACCCTCTATGACGTGAGTCGAGCCGTCAGCGAGTGTAACGGTTGTGCTCTGTATTCCTCTGATAATAATCTCGTCGTTTAGACCTGTCGGGTTGATAAGTACAGATGAGATGTCAGTTACCATTCGGTCTTTCTGCATATCTGTAAGTGTGAAGTAGTCCATTGAGAACTCGAAAAATTCCCATACTACGCCTACTGTCATTGAGAAACAGAAGGCTACAAACGCAACGAACATCGGTGACATTGTGATGTGGAACTTAGGTGAGTTGTTTAAGATGTCAATGAGCGCAAAGCCGATTGCCGCCATCAAAAAGCCGTTTATGGTGTGGAGCATTGTGTCCCACCATGGGATGTGGGTGTAGAATGAGCCGATTTCGCCTAAAATTTCAGCCGAGAAGATGAACAGCAGGATAATAGCCTCAAGCTCTTTAGGCAGTGATACGTGGAGTTTTTTGTCAACAAACTGAGGAATGTTGAAGAGTAACAGTGTCAGTAAGCACAAGAACACCGAGTAATAGTCGGCACGTAAAAATCTTGCTACCATAACCAGTGCAACGATTATGCTGAGCACAAGGTTTACGATGCTTTTTGATTTAATGTGAGCTTTGAATTTTTTCGCAGCATTCTTTTTGTTTTTCATTCTTTATTGTCCTTTGCGTAATAAAATCAGTATACCATATCTTCTAAAAGCCACTTGCCGTTTTCAAAAGCAGCAGAGCCGTTAGTTACATATTCGTTGCCGTCAAAATCTGTAGTAGTGAGCTCAAACGCACAGTGTGTGGTAGAGTTTTCGGTGAACTCTACTGTGTAGCTGTCATCCCAGTTGATATTGTATTCTACAGGAGTGACAGCGTCGAGGTCAACGTACACCAAGTCGTTTTTCTCGATGTATAAAGGGTTTTCCTTACTCGGATATGAGCCTAAAAGGTAGGCTGATTTTTCCTGTGTGTAGGTGTTTTTTACAAAGTCAGAGAAATCCTTGTATGTAGCAAAATAAGAGTTGTCTGCCTTTGTGTAGCCGTCAGAGTCAGTGCCACCACCCTGAGTCAGCGGTGAGATATAAAACAGGAAGTAGCAGTCGAGGTTGTGCTCGATGAGCATTCTTACCTCCTGTTCTGTACATTCGCTGGATGAAACATTCTGCTGTGATGCTGAGTCGTCAGTTTTACACGCTGATACGCTAAGACATAAAAGCAGTGATAAAATTAAAGCGATAAATCTTTTCATAACAATCTCCTTTATTTTTTGAGTACAACGACAGCCATACTGCCCATACCCTTGAATACCTTTTCGTACTGTGACATAGAAACCGAGTAGCTATAGCCACCAGAATTGTCGGCAACTGTCACGTTGCCTGATGCCTTGTCATAGCCAGTTGTGACAAGACAGTGTTCGTGGTTGCACCATGTTATGGTTTCGCCATTTACTGTCCATCTGCCGTCAACAGTAGGTGTGACAAACGACGATGTTACCCATGTGATGACAGGCACACCGTTTGACAAGTAGTTGTACAGCTCGTCTGTAGAGCAGCCTGTAATATCCATAGCGTAGTAATCGTCTATGTTTTTATCTCTGAAGTAGTTGTTGGCGGTTTTTACGATACAACCCGAGAAGCATCCCATACCGGTCTCAAAGCTGTACGGTGTGCCGAGAAAATAGTCGTGAGGACTGACAGAAAAGTAGTCGTACTTTTTTATTGGCATATATTTTTCAACCATGGTGTGCATTGAAACGTCTTCGCCGTAGTAGTTCAAAACAGATGTGAGTGCTACTGCCTCGCAGCCTGTCGGTAAAGACGGGAACTGGTTTAATGAGCTTAAGTTGATTTTGCCATTAGAGTAATCGCCGATTGTAACGGTTTTTGATGCTGTCACTCCGTTTTGAAGAGTAGCTGTTATAGTACATTCACCCTGTTTTTGCGGGTGGAGAAGCTTTTTGTTCTTCTCATCAATCTTAAGCACTGATTCATCAGATACGCTGATGTCGATGTTGTACGCTGAATATCCCTTTTCTATATCGGTAACCACCCTTATCAGGGAGTCAACGTCGTACTTATCAAGGACAACAAGGCTAAGCGTCTGTGCCATTTTGTTGACCGTTACCTTGCAGGTAGCGGTGACATCGTTGTAAGGCTTTGCGGTGATTGTACATTCGCCTGTGCCTGTGGCTGTTAAGGTGTTGTCGCTTATGGTAGCGACACTCTCGTCGCTTGATGTGAATGTTATGTCATAGGCGTATTCGTCTTTTTGGAATACAGGCGTGAGGGTGAGCGTTTCGCCCTCGCCCAGAGTGACTGAGCTTTTGCTGAGCTTGAGGCTATGCGGTGCTTTTTTGACGGTTATCTGACAGCTGTCTGACTTGCCGTTGTATGAAGATGCGGTGATTGTACATTCTCCGCTTTTTAAAGCTGTGACATAGCCGTTTTCTGACACCTTGACAATGCTCTCATCACTGCTTGCGTAGCTTACTGTAAAATCGTGAGATAGCGTTGAGCACTGAGCATTCAGTTTATAGCTTTCGCCTTCACCTAAGGTGAGCTCGTTTTTCTTGAGGGTGACGCTTTTTGGAGCATCAATGACTTTAAAACGATAAAAGTCGCGGTCAAAGTAGGTGTACTTTACGCAGACGACAGCATCGCCGGGCGTATTTGCCACAACAGCAGAGCCTGCACTCGGAGTGATGATCCCTGCGTTGTATGAGCGTACCTTGTAGTCGCTCTCCCGTGGGGTGAGAGTGTGTGTTTCTCCGACGCCGAGGGTGATGTAATCGGGGTTGTTCATAAGTGAGTATGCGTAAACTCCGACGAATACGGAAATAATCAGGACAATGACAAGAGCTGTATATACTATTTTTTTGCCAATAGAAGTGCGTGGTTTTTTATGCATATCAACAATCCTTAAGAAATATAGGTCTATTATAGTACATTGTCAGTGAGTTTTCCACTATAAAATGCAAAAATGTTTGTGTGATGATGAATTGTCAAACTAAGTGCAACACTTTTCGAGATGATTCATAAACAAATCAACTGGTTTTTTGAAACCTAAAACTTTCTTGGGCCTGTCGTTAATCAACGCCAGGTTCTTTTTTAATGTTTTAGGGCGAACCCTCGAAAGATTTCGTCCTTTAGGGTAAAACTCGCGTAACAGACCGTTAAGATTTTCGTTAGTGCCTTTCTGCCAAGCACAGTAAGGATCAGCAAAGT
>JAFUKO010000084.1 GCA_017473555.1 Ruminococcus sp.
AATGCTCCCTCTCCAAGGGGGAGGGTTGGGGAGGGGGTGTGGCAATTAACTAAATCAATTGCAACGCTATTCCAGCTGATTGATTCGCCGTAGCCAACAATGTCGCACTAGCTTGTTGCAAAATCTGTTGTCGGATGTATTCGCTCGAAATATCTGCTATATCCGCATCCCTCAATGTCGAACGTGAAGAAATCAAGTTTTCTCTCTGAACTGTTATCTCATCAAGTGCTGAGATTAACCTGTTTTGCATTGCACCCAATTCAACCTGTCTGTTGTTCAAGATTTCTAATGTCGCATCCAGTTGAGCTAAATAATTGTTACCATCAACCCCAATACCTCGAAAATCATTGTATCCAACCAAAGAAAACGCAGTTGTTACACCGACTTGCGAATTAGAATCAGCGTTAACTCCAACTTGTAAAGTCAAACTTCCTGGAGCATAAATTGGTCCAAGTTCATCCAAAAGGTTCTTAGTATAAATCTGCGCATCAGATTTTGTGTTAACATTCCTTTCTGCCGAGGTTTTGTTAATTGTTCCGAGTTTGAATAAATTGGTTAAAGAAGAAGAGGAAACATAACTATCTCCAGTTCCTTCAATTGTTAATTTGTTTGCAGAATAACTCGCATTCAAACCATTGGCTTGAAGTGTTGAGATTAAATCACTAATAGAAGAGTCTTTGCTCAAATTAATGTTCGTTCGATTACCGTCAATAACAATGCCAATATTAACCCCTGATTTCATCCCCATATCGGCAAACGAAGTATCCACCGTAGCGGTTTCGGTGGTGGTTGTGTAGGTAGTTGTTGTTCTCGTTTCTGACGAGGTTGTCGTCGTCCACAAGGTTTGAGTTTGTGTCTGATTCGATGTCGTTGTTACAAAGATCGTATTCGTTCGAGTCTCTTCACTTGTTGTAGTGACGTATACGGTTGTCGTATTTGTTGTTTCATTCGTTGTTGTGACGAGAATCGTATCCGTTCGGGTTTCTTCGGATGTTGTTGTTACATATATTGTTGACGTTGTTTCGGTTTCTGTAGTTTTGACACTCGAATAACTTCCACTAAGCTTTAACTTTGATGCTAATGTGGAAGAAATTCCTGATATATATGAAGTTTCCGAGGCAGCTATAGATATCTTACCGCTTGAAAAAGAGGCAGTAAGCCCCGCACTCGTGAGTTTGGCGGTCACACTTCCTATTGTGTCTGAACTCTTACAAGTAATTACAGTTTGTGTTCCATTATTTTGAACTGTAATGTATTGAGTTGAGCTTACTCCGATTGTTGAAAGTTTTGTTGTAGATGTTGCGGTTTGTGTTGAAGGTAATGTAACAATAGATTCCTCTGCTATGGTTGCACTAAATACGACATTTCCGTCATTATCATTATTAGGATAAACGACTCCACCACTATCAATATAAGCAATATCAAACCAACATAGACGAAGATGCATGCTAGAAATTCTAATAGCATTTTCACTAGTTCCAAATACAATATCTGTAGTTGTATCATAAGGATTAAGAGCTTTATCTCTAACTAAATTTAACAGATCTTGTATCGTTACACAAAAACCTTCACTACTAGTTATTACATGTGTTATATCAGCTCGCTCGCCCTTTCCAGTAACAGCAGAATATTCATAAATTTCTGTTACAACAATATTAATAGTAGCACTCAAATCAACACTATATGAAGTTTGTACAGTTGTTGTTTCGTAAGTTATTTTAGAATTTGAACTTTTTGCAATTCCAACAGTAGATTGAACTTCAATCGTCTCCGTTACAGTGTTCGGCGTAGTTGTAGTAACATAATAAGTTTCCGTAACAGTCTGCTCACTCGTTGTGGTAGTATAAATAGTTTCTGTGCTTGTTTGAGCACTTGTAGTTGTCACAGTAATAGTTTCAGTAGAGGTTTGCGTGTCGGTTGTTACTACTTGTACCGTTTGAGTTTGTGTAGTAGAAGTTGTTGTCGTAACCGTAACAGTTTGTTCTGTTGTTGAAGTTGAAACAGAGTTGTATGTTACAGGAGCAGAAGAAGTTTGACTTGTAGAAGCGACATAGCTTTCGAGCTCGGTAGTAATACCGAGTTCATCCGCCAAAGCTCCTGCAATGTAGGAGTTGTCGGTTGATTTAACAGAGATTTTTCCTGAAACAATTGTTGGGTTGAAGTTGTGGGTTTCAAGTGTAGCAAAGAAATCATCAAGAGTATCTTCGCCCTCGATGTCGTAAGTAGCCAGAACATTGTCGTTTATGTCGTAAACAGAAAAAGAAGAAGAGGTGATACCGAGCTCTTCAAATGTAGTGCCCGAATCGGCGTACACCTCTTGTAGGATCTCCGCATCGCCGCTTGCGTTCGTCGTTGTCTCTAAGAATAAGTTTATACCGTTGTATTCTGTTGTTAAGTAGAGTCTATTGATTTCATCCACAAGTGAGTTACATTCTGCATTGAT
>JAFUKO010000085.1 GCA_017473555.1 Ruminococcus sp.
ATGTAGCTTTCACGCCATCACGCTTATAAATTTCTTTTGCCCCACGCTGTATGTACACTACTCGGTTTTCTAAATCAATGTCGCTGTTCTTCAGTCCTAGCATTTCACCAGTTCTAAAACCCGTGTTCAACATAAAGATATATGCAGCTGACTGTTGATAGAATCGTTTGCCTGTGTTCCAGGTTCTTTTACACTCAGCTTTGAGTTTTGCTATCTCGTCTTCCGTGAATACAGTTATCGTATCTGTTGTAGGAAGTATCTCTTTGCCTTGCTGTGCGTAGAAGTTTGATTTTTTAATCATTGGTACACTTTGCATCGGGTTCTTTGTTATCACTTCTTGTTCCATCAGGTAACGGAAGTATTCGCCGAATATATCTCTCGTTTTCTTTACAGTTGTGAATGCATAACCGTTCATCATCTGTTCGTTGAGAATCTTTTTAATATCTACTGCTTTAATGCTACTAACTATTTTCTTACCAAGTGCAGGGTAAATATGGTTTTTAGCTGTACATTCTATTCGGTCGTAGGTAGTATGTTCTACTGTTGGGTACTTGAATACCTCTAGCCATCTTTGCATACTCACTTGAAGTTGTTCGTTGCTTTCATTGGCTTCTTGTTCTTGCTTTTCAAAGTCACGTATGTACTTTGTCATCTTATCTTTAACACCTTGTTTGGTTGTGCTTGAGAACGATTTGCGTTTACGCTCACCATCTTCATCTCGATACCATATAACACCACCCCATCTGTTATCTGTGCGTTTGAATGCGTTACCCGAGGTCAGCAATACTCTTGCCATAATATTCACTCCTTTCTTAGCACAACAACATACCACAACATTTTTACAATATCCAGACAAATTTTGCACCACAGTAAGAAAGCTTTTTATCCTTGTTTACTGCGGTGCAATTTTTGATTCGTATTAATTTTTCTTAAAACTTTTCCAATCTACTCTACGACACCTTAAAGAATGGCTTTACATTCGCACAAACAGAACTTATGACATCGTAGTTTGAAAAAATCATGATTTTTGACACCCTGACAGTATCTTCTCAAAAACCGCATAACAGTCGGCTTTGCCGTCTGATGTGATGTGCGTGGAGGTCGGATACGACACCCACGCTTATTCCTGCAACAAAATCGGAGTAGTGAAGCCACCGTTAAAATCTCTAAAAAGTTCACCTATCCCAACAAAATTTAACATTATCTGACTGTCGAAAAAGAGTGAATTTACTAGCAGAAAAAACATCACCGTAGAAGGAACACCTCGTGCCCGTTCCCGCGGCAATGCTTTCACACGTTCTCAAATTTTCTCTGTGTTGGTTTTAATTTATTAGTCGGATTGTTTCCTTTAGTTGTAGATTATCTTTTCACACGCTTTGATTTTCGCTCTCAAAGAGAAAATTTCAGAGTATAGATGTACAAGTACATCTATACTCTATTCTTTGGTTAATGTGGGTCAGATTTTGATATGCTCATCCATAGCAGAAGTAGATGTTGCACGTGCCATCTAATTGTTTTTCAGCGTAGCAGTTGAAGTTCATCTGACTGTAACTTGTTGCATATCCGTCTAGAGCTAAGATAGAATCTATGTCTGCATCTAGACCTGATACTGTTCTACTCAGCTGTTCTTCGTATGTACGATTCGCTGTCGTGTTTAGACAACCTTGATATGCGAACAACCAACCGCTGTTACTCGTGTTGAGTGTTGTATCATACGTCATACCTTTGCTTTGATTGTGACTGATTATGTAGCTAATCATATTCTGAATATCCTGTTCATTGTTACTGGAGTTTGGTTCTTCTTTAACTGATTCTTGCTTTGCTTTTTCTATTGACTTTTGAGTAGGTGTTTGAGTTGTTTTTTCGGCGGGTACAGGATCTTTTATTTCATCCACTCGCTCTACAATTTCGACTTCAATTTGCTGTTCTGTTTTGATTGTTGCGACTACTATTTCAGCTTCAGTAGGTTCAGTTGATTTTTCTATTGCTACTGTTGTTTGTTGAATCGTTTCTTCTGCTTGCGTTTCAATGATTGCTGATGGTGTGATTTCATCAGGTGTAACGTTTGTTGTTTCAATGCTATTGCAGGCTGTGAGCACGAGCAGACTGAATATTAGTGTGCATAGAATTCTCTTTTTCATAATTCTTCCCCTTTGTAAGTTTGAACTTCTATCATAATTTTTGTTGCGAGTACGAAACCTTGTGCGAACATATCTCGTTCGAAACAACAGTACAGTTCACTGTAAGCATCTTTGAACTTTTCTAAGATTTCTTTTTGTTTTTCTGTGAGTGTTTCGTTCAGTTCCACTTCATACTGACACACCAAAGTTTGTAGTTTATCAACTTTCGAACCACGTTTGACATCTCTGTCACACGGACTTACGTTTCCATAATATAAATCTTCGAGTATATTCACACTATCACCCCACATAACAGGAGAGCGACCCTCTTCGAAGTTAATCGATAGAGAATCGCTCTCGTTTTAATATTCTTATTCTTTTTTAATTTACATCTGACTTTTCGTGCCATCATAGCACCTCCTTCGCAACACAACATATACCACAAAGGATTTCACAAGTCCAGGAAAATAAATATGAAACTAAGCCGCCATAGCATTTGAATTTATCTGCTCAATCACCTTACGGATACCAAGCCATACTGATACGTCAGTGAACACTTCAACAATACTTCCTCTATCAGTAAATGGAGCTTCCTGTAAAACCGACAAATCTTTCATCATACCATTGTGTACAATATACTCAACAATCTGATTTACGAAATAGATTTGTCTAGCATCAAGGTTTGCATCATCCAGATACTGTGCAAATGCAGTTTTTGCCGCATTCATATCAAGACCAACAATTTCACGAACGAACTCACCGAGTGGTTTTTGACCATACTCAGCTTCGTAGTCCTGTTTTGTGCCGACTTCACTCCAAAGTATTTCTTCAAGCACTTTTACATCATCAGCATTAAGCGGAACATTAGATCTGAGTTTTGAGATAACCTCGTTATCCTGATGCTGACGAACATAGAACTCAGCCTTGGCTTTATAGTTCTTCAAATCATCATTTTCGAGCTCGGATTCATTCCACTCGACAGAGAGAATCTCATCATCAAAGTTTGTGTTATAAGTTTCTCTGCCACCCACAATATACCTCATCAAGTTTCTGAGTTTTTCACGGATATGTTCAAACTCGTTGATGCCTGCGTTGTCAACATAATCTGTATGCAGAATTTTATCAATCAACGCTGCCTGCACCATAATCTCAGGTATATTTGCAACGCTAGCAACAGCAGACACTTTCTTAAACAAATCACTTCTTGCACGAGTGTATTTCTTGCCAATGAGATACGCTAGTTCGATACCATACATAAGAGCATCGAATCTCATAGCTTTAGGGTCATCATCGTCAGGGGTGATAAGCGGACAGAGTTCCTCTTTCATATTCAGCGTATCTTCATATGTAAGAGTTGTATAGTTATCAGGATTCGAGAACAGTTCAACATATTTCAGATGCTGACGAACAGCAAAGTTATCCTTGTTAAGCTCTCTCACCTTTTTAACCATATCATCAACTAATGATTTTCTAAATTCAATCAAATCATCCGTCTGATATTCTATATCCTGCAACTTAAAAGCAATCTGAGCTTTGAGATTAAATATAGCACCTTGCAGTGCTACCTGATTAGCAGTTGGCTTACCGCTACTCATACGGAAGAACTCAAAGTTTCCGCAGAAGTCAAAGATATAAAACAGCTTTTTATCTTCGCCATCGAGCAAACCTTCGCAAAGTCTTGTGCCACGACCAATCATCTGCCAGAATTTTGCTTTACTCATAACCTTTTTGAAAAACACAAGGTTCACAACCTCAGGCACATCAATACCGGTGTCTAGCATGTCAACAGAAATTGCAATCTGTGGTAACTTCTTAGGTTCAGAGAACTCATCAATCGCACTCTGGGCGTAGTTAATCTTGTTATCGATAACCTTTGCATAACCATTTAAGTGTGGATATTCTTTGTTGAACACTTGGAATATCTTTTCAGCGTGGTTGTGATTTTTTGCAAAGATAATAGTCTTTCCTAGCTTTTCGCCATAGTCGATTTTGATGCCGTTTGTCATCAGGACGTTGAGCACTTCTCTTATCGTATCCTCGTTGAAAATCCATTCGTTGAGAGCAGACGAGCTGATAGCATCAGGGAATTCTCCATCTTTTGCAAAATACTCTTCATACCTAGCTTTATCTTCATCGGAAAGCTCATCATATACGATACCTTGTTCGATGAATTTCAGCTTTGTTTCAACGGACATATAGTCAACAAGGTAGCCGTCTTTTACAGCCTGAGCAAGCTCGTAGCCGTAAGTCGGCACACCGTTTTCGAGTTCAAAAATCTCGTAGGTATTCTTGTCGATTTCATCTTTTGGTGTAGCTGTGAGTCCTACAAGCGGAGCATCAAAGTAGTTAAAAATTTCCTTGTACTTGTTGTAAATAGAACGATGTGCTTCGTCGCAGATAACAAGGTCAAAGTGACCGCAAGTGAAGAGCTTGCCGTTATCGTCCTTGATATCATCTATACAATGAATCATCGTTTGATATGTAGAGAAAACGCAGTGAGCGTTGTAGTTGTCTTTTTCTTCACACAGATTAGTTACTGAAAGGTCAGGCAGTAAGTTTACAAAGCTACGCTTAGCCTGAGTGACAAGTGCATTTCTGTCAGCAAGGAAGAGGATATTTTTCACCCAGCCGTGTTGCAAAAGCACATCACACAAAGCAATAACTGTACGGGTTTTGCCTGAACCTGTCGCCATAACGAGCAAAGCTTTTCGACGGTTTTTCTTATCAAAGCTTTCGCACACAGCTTTGATAGCACCCTCCTGATAGTAACGACCTGCGATGTTTTTAGCTACATTCACATTATTGAGACTTGTACGCATACTCTGTAGATTGAAGAGCTTCTCTAAATCTCGTTTTGAGTAAATGCACGCACACTTACGCTCAGGATACAGGTTATCTGTGATTCGTGTTTCAAAGCCGTTTGTCAGGAAAATCACAGGTCTGCGACCATATTTCTTTTCTAATATATCAGCGTAGAGCTTAGCTTGCTGACGACCAACCGCTACATCTTTACAAGTGCGTTTTGCCTCGACAACAGCGAGAGGTTTTCCGTCATCACCATAAAGCACATAGTCAGCATAGCCGACCTCGGAATTATTCGGCATACCAGGGAGTTCAACCTCATTCAGCCAGTCCTTGCCCTCAACCCAACCTGCATCAACAAGCATATAGTCGATGTAGATTTTTCGGGTTTTGTACTCGGAAATATCGAGAGGTTTCGGAACATAAGTCTGCTGTTGTTCCTCACGCCGGGCGGTAAGCTCGGCTTTTAGAGCTTCGTTTTCTTTAAGTAATTGCTCAAAGTTAATCTCAACGCTGTTGTCAGCCACAGTTTCCTCGTGAGTAGAAATGAGAGATGCATCAAACTCGTGGTCTTCGTACTCCTGTGCGTAATAGTAAGCAACCAAATCAAGAAAAATGAATAGATTCTCCAAGCAAAGAGTAGCTTCTTCCTCGGTGATTTTCTTAGATCTGTGAGCCGCATTGTTGCCGATAACACGGATAATCTTCATACGATTCCAGACATCGTTACCGACGATATCACGAAACTCCTCGCTACTCATCAAAGCCGCAAGGTTATCCTGCCACGGGGTAGTGAGCGAGCCGTCAACAGAGTACATCCATTTCACAGCAAACTCCATCGCCCTGCGACAGTTAATCACACACAGTGCCGGGTCAATATGTAA
>JAFUKO010000086.1 GCA_017473555.1 Ruminococcus sp.
CCAAGGTCGAAGAAACTGTCAGAGAAACAGTGGTAGCAACTGAGAAACACACTGCACCAACTGAAGTTCAAACAGTTATTGTTACAAACGAATCAGAACAGCAAGCTGAAGTCGAAATCATCGAGTGGGTAGAAAAAACAAAAGCTCCTGCACTTGCTGAAAAACCAACTCAAGCACCTACTCAAAAGCCAACACAAAAATCGATACAAAAGCCAACAGAAAAAGCAAAACAAGAACCAGTTAAAGAAGAACCAAGCTCCAGTAACAATGAGCAAGATATTCAGAATATGGTGAGCTACATAATCAGCCACAATCAAAGCAAAGGTATGACGTATGATACAACACTCAACACGAGCAACAGCGGTTGGTTGTTCGCATATCAAGGTTGTCTAAACACAACAGCAAATCGCATGTATGAAGAACAGCTGAGCAGAACAGTATCAGGCCTAGATGCTGACATTGATTCAATACTCGCACTAGACGGATACGCAACAAGTTATAGTCAAATGAGCTTCAACTGCTACGCTGAAAAACAGGCAGATGGCACGTACAACATCTACTTCTGCTACGGATAAACACATCAAAAACTGATCCGCATTAATCAAAGATTAGAGTACAGGTGAAATGCGTCTGTGCTCTGGTTTTCTATACACAGTTGTTGAGATTTTTGGGGTGGTGTGGTATGATTATCTCAATATTCTTGAATTTGTGGAGGGAAAAATGAAGAATAACAATAAAAATTTACCTTATTTGCTACCGATTAGATGTATCGTTTTTGTTTTGATATTTTTAGTCGGTGCGTTTATTGTCGATAAAAAACTAGACGAAATTAGTAACTGGTGGTCGGTTGTAGCAAGTATTGTGAATATTGCAACAATACTACTTTTAGTTGTTATAGCTAAGTCGAAAAATTCTAACTACTTCGAATTGATAAATTATGAAAAAGGCAAGACCACCATCAAACAAATTTTGATTATGACAGTTGTTATAGTTGTTGTTGGAATGGCGGGTATGTATCTGGCAGGCTTTGTATGCTACGGAGTGATTCCGTATGCTGCACCGATGATGATTGCTCCTATACCGCTTGCTTTGGCGATAATCAATATTGTAGTGTTGCCAGTTACAACCGCATTCGCTGAAGAAGGCTTGTATCTGGGCTGTGGAGTAAACCAGATAAAAAACAAATATCTCGCCGTAATTGTGCCAGCATTTTTCTTTGCACTTCAACACAGTTTTATACCAACTTTGTTTGATATAAGATATATTACATATAGATTTTTATCTTTCTTGCCATTGACTATTATTTTGTGTTTGAATTACTACAAAAAGAGAAATCCACTGCCAATAATGATAGGACACGCAGTTATTGATGTTGCAACGGTTATGCAAATTTTTGCGACATCGTTGATTCCAGGGTTCTATGAAACAATGTGTGGAATGTAATGATTCTTGATTTGTATAATATGATTTTTACTGCTTTACAGGAGGAAGTTTTGATGAAGAAAGTTCTGGATACTTATTCAAGTAAAAACGATATTAACATAAAACAGATAGTAGCATACAAAGATAACATACTTGAAATTGAAGAGTATAGAAATGGTTTTAAAAAAGACGATACAATGAATGTTATGAGTGTAACAAAATCTGTAACAGCATTGCTGATAGGTATTGCTATTGACAAAGGTTTGATAAAAGGTGTAGATGACTTTGTAATGGACTATTACAAGGATACTTACACTCCTAAAAGAGGAGAGCAAACTATATATCAAGTTACAATAAAACATTTGCTTACAATGACAGCTCCCTATAAGGGAAAGAGTGAGCCGTGGACAAAGGTTTGCACATCTGGGGATTGGACATTGACAACATTGGATGTTTTGGGTGGTCGCAAAGGTGTAACCAATGAATTTAGATATCACACTCTCGGTGTTCAAATCCTTTTGGGAATTATCAGAATTACAAGTGGTATGAATGTGCTTGATTTTGCTAACGAATATCTTTTTAAGCCTTTAGGAATTGCACCAAGAAGCAATGCAGGTTGCGAGAGCAAAGAATAGCAGTTTGAGTATTTAATTACCAAAAACGACCATGGAAAGGTTTGGTTTTTAGACCCGACAGGTA
>JAFUKO010000087.1 GCA_017473555.1 Ruminococcus sp.
ACAAAGGCTACTTCTGGGTGTCATACGAGGACTTCTATATGTTTGACACAAAGTTCGGTCACAGCTACGCATTCAATCACGTTGAACCTTACCGTGATGTAAAAACTCTGTACCAGAACGAAGTTGACGGTGCAACCTACACATTTGACTATATCGAAAACTACGACACTATGACATACATAAATGTCTTTGATGCAAAAGAGGGCTACGATATAATCGAAAAAGTAAATTTTGAATCATGTTCTCAGGACGCTTCTTACGTGATATACAACATTCCTCTTGATGCAGACGGTGTACCTACCGCACGCCAGTCAAAGTGGGTTGAAATCGGAAGCGGCACATTAGACTATCAGGGCTACCACAGCATCGACACAGAAGACTTTATTGTAAA
The DNA here is from genome assembly GCA_017473555.1 of Ruminococcus sp. Classification (GTDB taxonomy): domain Bacteria; phylum Bacillota; class Clostridia; order Oscillospirales; family Acutalibacteraceae; genus Ruminococcoides. The sequence continues at coordinate 392 of JAFUKO010000087.1, forward strand.
CGACTCAAAGTTTGCTATCGGTGTTCAGCTCACTAAGACAAACGGCTCAACCAACGCAATCGGCGTTGACGAGTGGCTCACCGTAAACGGTGGCAGATACATCTTCATTCCTCAGTCAAAGAAAGGTATGAGCTACTTTGTTTGTGACAACACTCAGCCAATCGACGTAATGGATTTTTACAAAGATGAATATGATGACGAAGTAGGCGGAACCTTTGTAATCAAGGCTGTCGGCTCAAGCATCGACTCGCTCATCGGCGACGTTGATTTAGACGGAAAGATTAAAATCTTTGACGCAACAGCTATTCAGTTCCACCTTGCTTTAATTGAAGTTTTCTCTCCTGACCAGATAAAGGTTGCCGATATGAACGGCGACGGCGTTGTCAGTATTTTTGATACAACACTTATCCAGTACAGACTCGCCGATATGGATAACAACACAGACGACTTCGAATAAACTAAAGATTTTACACATAAGAAAACGGACTACCTTTAAAAGATAGTCCGTTATTTTTATGTAAGTTTATTCAAGTCCTGCAAGTCGCAGAAGAATTTTTGTCGCATCAAGCACGCTCATATCTCCGTCACCGTCTACATCTGAAAGAGCAATCTGGAGCTCACTCGGAGTAGCTAACGATGCTATAAAAAGCTGTATCTGAGTAGCGTCTAAAACAGAAATGTCGCCGTCTAAATCAGCATCACCAATCAACCCCTGTGGTTCACTTGTAGGTGCCTCGGTCGGAGTAGTAGGCTCAGGCTCTTCATTATTACTGCCACCGCTTATAAGCTCAGCAAAATCTGTGACAAACCATCCGCACACTCCGTTATAGCATGTATATCCCCAGGTGTAACCACCCGCTTCTTTAGTTTCAAGAACAGCAACGGTTTTGCCATACGGGATAGCTGCGACTGTACCAAAGCTTGTCCCTGCACCCGAGCGTAAATTAACGCCCGTAGTCGATGTGATTTTATAAATATCGGCATCTTCTTCACCTGAACAATAATCGCCGATGTAAATAAAGCCCTGAAAAATCCATCCGCTGTAGCCGTCTGTCGGGTCATCAATCGGAGAGGTGGTGATATAAAACTCACTGCCACCCCACGCTGAGTTTGAGTAGTAAACAGTATCGCCGACGATTTTTTCGACAACCGCTACGTGGCCCTGATAGTAATCTCTGTATTTAAAACACACGATTGCACCGAGTTTAGGTGTTGTGCCGTACTCGTAAATACCGTTGTTCTTATTATAATCAAACCACTGATAAGCATCGTAAATACAAAGCTGTGGTTCTTTTCCTAAAATCTCGTAAGCTCTGCCGTATGCATACGCTGTACAGTTAGGCATACCATAGCCAAACTTATAGAAAATATTTTTATTGCTATAATAGTAATCGTTGTTTCTTGCCGGAGCAGTAAGTCTAGGTGAGTATTCGCTATCATCGTCAAGCGGCATAGGTATGTCGTCAATCTCAACAGGCTCGCCTGCAAAGAGAGTTTCACCGGTAGAAAGCTCAGCTACGTCGGTTTCATCGCCTATCATAGCCGCACCTGCAACCGTTACAGCCAACATACAGAACACAAGCATAAATGCTACCGCACTTTTCAGTACACGCATACATTCATCTCCCATTTTCCTTATAATTCCAATACCGAAATTATAATATATATACTCCAATAAGAAAAGTATTATTACTATTTTGTAACAAAACGTTAATAAAAGTTTATTAAATCATTCATCAGCAATACATCTCTTGTTCAAAATACTCGATTATTCTATCACAATTAAACCCGAAAACAACAAAAAAGCCCCGAGCAAATCTCAGGGCTTAATTTTATATCATTGTTTATGAAAAACACTTTCACCGAATCTTTTCTCTATCACAGGATAGCCTTTGTAATAACCTTTTTCGATATCTTTTTTGTTGACGATAGCTTTTCCTTTGCTGTAACAGAAAATGTAGTTGTCATCATCAGACGGTACAAGATACGCACCACGGTGGTTCAGCTTTTCGTCACCGCTACCGTTTTCACTTTTCACTACCATTGTAACCGATGACTCAAAATTATCGGAATAATCAGGTTGCCACATAACTATGTAAGACAGCACACATATCACTACCATTATCAAAGATACAATCAGAGTAGGGAGTTTACGATTCTTTGACTTCAGATTCAATATACTGTTCATTCTGCAGATATGGCGTGAATCATTTGTTGACTCAAAGCCTGCAGTCATCAGATACGCACGTTTATTCTTTTTATAGCCATTGCGTGCGTTGTTGTTGATAAGCTTTGCATAATCGAGTGTTTTTTCTTCACTCAAAAACTTACACACCGTGCTGTCGCACTTTATCTCAAGAATAAAATCGATGTCGGATTTCAGCAGATAAACAAACGGATTAAACCAGAAAACACAACAGTAAATATATACAAGCAGTTTAAGCCACAAATCGTGGTTCTTAAGGTGAGCACACTCGTGGTACAAAATCAGCTCAAGCTCGTCAACGCTGTACTCTCTGTTCGGAATAACAACCGTACTTTTCAGCACTCCGACTACCATCGGCACTACTACCTCATCGCATTTGATGAGCTTCATCATAGTTCTACGACCAAACACCTTGCGTGAAATAACAGACAGCATTTTCTGCTCAGACTCAGTCGCATGGTTCTTTGTTTTATAAATGCTAATAACAAAAACAAGCTGTCGTATCAAAAGCAAAAGCAGCAGAGCTATAGTCACCCAAAACGACACAACGCCGATAATATACATAGCCTTATACGGCAGGTGGTTTGTCAGAGATGAGCGGTTCTCGAGCACATCCATAATCTTAGGCAGAACAATCTTGTCGCCCAGTAATATCTGTACAGCAGGCAACTCATACGGCACAAGGAGTCTTATAAATGATAAAAGATACAACACTCCCATAAACGCAACACCAAAAGCATTTGAAAAATATTTAGTTTTCTTCAAAAAGTAAATGACGATGATCATCGAAGTGCTTGCGATCATCGCCATAAGGCACGAATAAAAATTAAGTTGCATTATTAACCCTTGGAAAGCTCCTGCTTTCTCTGCTGAATCATCTGATCAAACTGGTCAAGCACCTCAACGCTTGCTTCATTCTTAACAAAAGCGGCAAACAGCGGAGGCATCTTGTCGTTAGTCCATACCTTTTCATTCATAAGTGTTTTAACGATATACTCGTCCTTTGTGAGAGCAGGTCCGAATTTACGTGCATAGTTCTTGCACACAAGTTCAACACCACTGACCTTGATCATACCCTTTTCGAGCAATGATCTGATCATAATATGGATGTAGCTGTCTTTCCAGCGCTTGTTCTCACATCTGTCGATAATCTCAAGACAGGTGAGCGGCTCATCAATACTCCACAGCAGTTCCATAATTTGTTTTTCGCTTCTAGTTAACATACCATTTCTCCCCCTTTTTCGTTTCAAAAACACGATGAAACGAAGCGATACATTTCGCTGTTTTGATTATACAATATCGCACAAACCCTTGTCAAATTCACATTTCTATGAACAGCTTACTTTTAGTATCTGCGGTAAACACCGAAAAAACTATCAGTTAATTAATCGGCTTAAACAATACAAAAAATACATCGGCATAATTTTATAACAAAAGCTAAAACACAGAGTAATCTGATACAATGTATCATCTAAAAAGTCTGTAACAATCAATCATAATACACAAGAGCTTTGTGCCAATGCACAAGCTCCCAACTCAAAGCGGTAGGATACTTATCTTTAGCTATGGCGTTTCTAATTTCAGTTTGATAATCGTAGTAATTTTCACAATTATCTTCCTGGATTTTACTCCACTCGGCTGAGAAAAGTTCCCAGTATTTTGAGAAATCAGCGTTACCCAACTCGTTATCCGGAAACTCTTTTTTTCTCTTGTTTACTTTAGCAACATATCGAAGTATATAGCTGTCGAGCGGTACGTGAAAAGCTTTTTCATACTCTGCAACAATCTCACTGTACTTATTCTCAAGCATACCTAATCTGTACAACAGCCACAGGTACTTGAGCGTCATATTAAGCCATTTTTGAGCCTGACCAAACGTGAGTTTTACAGGTGTTTGAGTGCGTTTGTTTCCAATTTTTGCTACCAGCTTATCTTCGCCGTATATATCAATAATAGCTTTGCAGGTTTCCTCATGCCAAACATCAAAACTGCCACTCATTTTTGAAAAACGTTCTCTGATAATTCCGGTACCTTTATCACGCCAAGCTTTTCGTTGGTTCTCAATGTCCTTTTCATTCTTTTTATCTTTAGAAGCAACTTCTTTAAAAGTCATTGTTCTGTTCATATCCAGATACGCTTTTTTGCTCGCCCATTCAAAACAGTCATCTCCGTCATAAAAATCTGTCCAAAAAGCAAAATCGTTCTTCGACATCTCAACTATACTCATACTACACCTCCTGTATCTATACAAACATCATAACACCTTTGAGCTATCTCATCAAGAAAAATAGTATTATTGGTATTTTTTTAAACTATATAATAGTATAAAAACAAAAATCCCCACCCGTATAAACGAGTGGGGAAATTATCAAACTATATCTTCAATCAGATATTCGGTCGCTTAATATCACGCCTCGTTGTGCTGCGCTGTTCCTCAAAAGTCCACATACTCTCTCGCCCTGTTTTGTCCACTTGCGTGAACTGCACAGGTCGGGTTCGTATTCGACTTTGTGAGGGCTACGCACCTCGGTCGCTTAATTAGCCATTGTTGATTGCAGCCTGTCCTGCATTGCAGACAGGTAGGCATTTTTGTCCGTAGCAGCGCGGGATAGGGTTGGATACTCTATAACCGCACCGAAGGCAAGAGGGGAGCAAGTCCCCTCCGCTGCGAAAGAAACAACAGCCTTGTTCTTTC
>JAFUKO010000088.1 GCA_017473555.1 Ruminococcus sp.
ATCTCTATTAAGTCTTTCTTTATAATTGTTTCATTATCTCCTGATGTACCGACACACTTATCAACAAAAACCTCAAACTGACTCTTAGCTAACTTTCTTGGATTTTCAGCAACACAATTTTGATAATCATTACTGCTTATTATTGATGTAATTTCACAGTGCATTCTATCCCTAAATGTAGCTTTTAAATCCTCGTCAGCGCTAGTGAGAATTTCTATAAATTTCACCTCAGGTGTCACAGATAAGTCTTTTATCTTATCGCTGTGTCTATTAAATAACTCTCTAAAAACAGGTTTTGATTCTATATCATCAAAAGCATCAGAATCGACTAACGCAAATACTTTTGAACAGCCAAACAATTGTTGGCTCGTAGTTACCGCTAAATTTGCTGTTTGACAAAAACCTCCTACCGGAATTATTGAAGACATTGCAGTTGAATGTCTTGGTGCTAAAGCACCATATCTATAAATTAACCTTTTCAAAAAAGTTCTAGCCATATCATCTTCTACAAAGAAAATATAATCAAAAATTTTTGAATCCTCAAAATCGATGCCACCCAAAGCTCTAGCTGGATAACAAGGAGTACACGCTTCAACTATTCCCTCTGAATTCGATTCTAATAATATAATATCTCTTTCATTTGTAGTCTTAATCATTGTAGGAGAATGTGTAGAAATAAAAATCATTAAATTCTTTTCTTGTGCTTTTTCTCGTAAATATTTCAAAAGATTAACCTGAACTCTTGGATGTAATGCCATTTCGGCTTCATCCAAAAGTATCAAAGAACCATTACTAGCAGATTCTATACTTTCGATCAGTCTGAGTATTGCAATTTCACCTGTACTAAATCGTTTTTCCGTGTAATAAAACCGTCCGTCTCTTATTACATTAAAAAATGAGGAAGGTTTTCCACGACCATGAGTAACTTTAAGTTTCTTTAAATTATTATACTTTTCTGTCTCAAAAATTCTATTTAATGTTTGTACCAGAACAGGATCAGCAGGATGAGTAGAACCTCTTTCGATTTCATCTGCAGTAGCATCAATTCTTTTAGAATCCGCTTTAATAAAAATGGACTCATCATATCCAAAAGTTCTTAGCAGTTCAGCATTACCTTTGCTCGGAGAAGCCGCCCATTTCGACTGTCGCTTTCTAAACATAACACAAACATCATCCACATCATAACGAATGCTCGCATTACGATATTCATCGTATCCAGATATATTTTTAGGATGAGAAAAGCCACGTGCAAAAGCATAAGGATTACAAATCCTATCCATACATATCAGTAAAGTAGTTTTACCTGTACCATTAGGTCCTACAAGCAAATATACACCTTTTCGTTCGGGGAACGTGAAAGAAAGCTCTTTAATTCCTTTTGTATTACTAATCGTAATTGTTTTAGACATACTATCACTCCTGCTTCTGTCGAAACTTCTTGTATTATAGTATATCATGATAAACCATATGTCGCAACAGATAATCATCATTGGTAAACGAAAACACCCACGGAATTACACATTAACACTCGCTTAATCACCAATCCATCAAGTGGCAGACACAACACCTATAAACAAGACGCTGACTAATTCGAGGATGATTAACTGGCAGATGCACTCCTATCTTGACAACGATATTATATTTAATTATACTTTTTGTGAAAACAAACATACAATCAAAGCTATAGTATTTATCGCAATCTTAAGTCTGTTGGCAAACACATCACAATATGTTTTGATACCCCCACACAAATTTAGAACATTTACAGATGTTGCGTGTATGCCATCAAGATAGTTTTTACATCTATCCTTCATAAGACATTTTGTGGATGTAATGTGATGTAATCATAAAAGCCTTGAAATTGCGATAAACACTAGTCTTTTGAGACAATTCTGTTAGTGCAACCAAAACATCTTCAAGGTTGCGTTACAATTAGGTTCTGGTGGCAACACCGTGCAGGTTCAAGTCCTGTCACCCGCACCATTTAAAGTGTTCATAACAAATTCAAGTTATGAGCACTTTTATTTTTTTGCAACTACGGACTTGAACCTTAAGAAGGTGAGTGGCGTTAAAAACAGTTCGGTGAACTGTTTTTAGGCACGAAGCCCGAAGCTGGTACCGAATGCGAAGCATTGGGTCGCTGAGGGTGGATGATTTTCATTATAAGAAAATCATCGTCCTGTCACCCGCACAGTATGAGTAGCTATAACGGTCTTTGTTGTAGCTACTTTTTCTTTTTATAAAAGCCATTATAATACCCACAGCAAGTTAAAAAACGACTCAATCGAATGATTGAGTCGTTTTTTCATAAACACAAAATAATTTATTTTATAGGTTCTCCGATAGGAAGTCCTGTTTCCATTTTAGCTACGAACTTCTGGATTGCGGTGGCATCTTTAACGTTAACCTTTGTGTCTGCGTTTACATCTGCTCTCAGCTTTTCTGCATCCGTAAGGTCAATGATTTTTGCCGCAAACTTCTGAATCATTGTTGCATCTTTGATGTTAACCTTGCCGTTACCATCAACATCGCCTAAAATACCTTTGTCAACAACAGGGTCGGAGGGCTTAGGCTCATCGTCTGTGGAAGGTTTCTGCTCATCGTCAGTTGAAGGCTTCTCCTCGTCATCTGAGGAGGGCTTATCCTCATCCTTTGTTGCTTCGTCCTTTGTTGCTTCGTCAGTTGAAGCCTCATCTTTAGTGGCTTCATCATAAGAAGAATCGGGATTTTCATATCCCTTAAGAATATCTCCGCAATTGTCGCAGATTCTGTCTTCGTCATCATCTGTGTGACTTCCGTAAGCAGGAATAGCCTCGATTTCAAGTTCACCACAGTTGATGCATTCGCGTTCTTTTTCGCCATCGTTTACACAGTCAGGCTCTATTGTTTCGTACCAATCTCCAAAATTGTGACCCTTTGCAGGAGAGAATTCTGTTGTGGTAAAGCTACAGCCTGCGTCCTTACACTTATATGTAACCTCGCCGTCTTCGGTGCAGGTTGCAGTATCGCTGACAGGGTTTTCAAAATCCATTATATGGACATCAACAAATCCGTAGTGACCAATCAGAACACCTTCGCTTGCAATAACCTTTTCGCCGTAAGCAACTTCAACTGTGATTGTATTGGTACAATGCTCATCTGTTAATGCAAGGCTTACACCTGTGGCACCCTCAAGTTTAGTGCCGTCCATAAACCACTGATAGGTTACAGTATCTTCAAGATACGCTTCCATTAACTCTTCAGAAAGATCTGCCATAGCCTCGATATCAACTGTAAGTGTTGAGCCGCATCCTGCAAAAGAATCCTTAGTAAATAACACGGTAAGTTCAGGCTTTGCTTCTGTGCAAACGAACTCAACCATAAGAGTTGCAACGATTTTGCTTTCTTTAACAAATACGTTTACCTCTTTGCCGTTTATGGTACCTGTAACTTCATCGGCAAAATATATACCTTCGCCATTTACCTGATACTCGATATCACAGGCATAAGTTTTGCCTGCTACGAATGTTTTGTCGGATTTCATAGATGTATAAGAGTCTTCGTCTTCTTTTTCCCACCAGAATACCTGTCTGAGAAATGCATCGGTTGCTGTGTTTTCCACGTCGTAATTTGGCATTTTGCCTGCAACGGGCTCTGTTACTGTTGCACTAAGGTTGCTTATGATTGTGTTTTCCGCTGCTACGCTAAAAACAGAAAACACACCTGCAACCATCAGTAAAACAAGTGTCATACTCAAAATTTTGTTTGTGGTTCTTTTCATAATAATTCCTCCATAAAAAATCAGAAGCGTGTCCGGCGACACCAGCCTTCCCGAAACAGACAAAATCCTATAACTTGTCTGCTTTGGGAATAGGGCGGAAAGTTACTCTCCGCCCTATTCGTTTGTGTCAGGAGTGAATTTATGCAATAGGTTTGCCGATTTCTAAACCTGTTTCCATTTTTGCGACGAACTTCTGGATTGCGGTTGCATCCTTGATATTGATTTTTGTATCTGCATTTACATCTGCACGGATTTTTTCTGCATCTGTAAGCTCCATAAGCTTTGCGGCAAACTTCTGAATCATTGTTGCGTCCTTGATGTTAACCTTGCCGTCACCGTTTACATCGCCCAGGATACCCTTGTCAACAACAGGCTCTGTTGTGTTTGTTGTGTTTTCTGTTGAATCTGTTGTAGGCTCAGTTTTATCTGTGGGCTTTTCGGGTGTATCTGTTGTGGGTTCGGTTTTATCTGTAGGTTTTTCGGGCACATCAGTTGTGGGTTCAGTTTTGTCTGTAGGTTTTTCAGTAGCTTCAGTTGAAGGTTCTGTAGGGTCGGTTGTTATTTCCTCTGTGGTTGGTTCGGTAGCTTCTGTTATTTCTGTTGTTTCGATTGGATCATTCTCACCCTCTGCAACAAGAAGATTGTCGCTTTCCAAAGAGTTTTCACCATAAAAAACCTCAACGTACAAAGACTTACC
>JAFUKO010000089.1 GCA_017473555.1 Ruminococcus sp.
AGAACTGCTCGCCGCAGTTGAACACGACGAGCTGGCAGTCAGAAAAGCCGAACAGGAAAAGGTTGATTTGAAGGTTTTCCTCGAAGCGATCCGTGAGTGTACTGACTTAAAAGAATTGACACCCACGATTGTAAACACTTTGATCAAGCGGATTGATGTTCACAACAGCGAAAAGGATGAGAATGGCGTAAAACACGTTCCTATTGATATTTCTTTTACTGCGGTTGGAATTATCAATATTCCTACCGAAAAAGAACTCATTGCGGCAATGCAAGAAATGCGAGAAACACCGCTTAAATCCGCTTGAAACAAAGGAAAACGGTGCAGCCCTCACGGGCTACACCGTATCCTACATAAGACTGTCCTTTAGAGTACGACTCTAATCAAGCCGTCTTTTCTATTTCATCATTAAATTATTATCCGTAGATTTCCTCCATAGTAGGAACAGGGAGCGGACGCTTTTTGTCTAAAACTTCTGACACATTAAACAGGTCCTCGCATCTCTCAGGATTGTGATACATTCTGTATCCGTCAAGATTACGTCTGCTCATTCTGAAGTAGTTATCGCCCTTTTGTTGCCAGTATGGTGTTGAGTCAACAGGACAGTACATATGGAAGCCCTCAGAAACAAGGTAGTTGAATCTCTCGATTGAAGAATCGTAGTTCTCTGTTCCTGCCAAATCAGAGCCGTTAGGGAAAATCAGCACGTCTGTCTTGCCGACAATCGACTCAACGTATGCCTTCCACTTTTCAGTATCACTTGTCACTCTGTCCATATCCGATGACGGAACTGTCATATGACCCCATGTATGGGATGCAAACTCCCAGCCGTCCTCTTTCATTTTGTCAGCGACTTTTTTAGCCTCTGCCCTTTCCTGCTCATAATTGAAGTTCGGATTGTTCTGTAAGAACTCAATCTGGTCAGGGTCAAGGTTAGGGTCATTTATATCAGCGTAAACGCTGTCGGTTCTGTAACCTAAAACGCCGTTGTAGCCTGTTAATGCTAGTATACCCTTGTGGCCCTTGTATGAAAAGTCAGGGTGCTTTTCAACAAATCGGTCGATAAGCGGAACAACGTCAAAGTCACCGTAAGTAACACTGCCGTCAAGCTTTTTATACTCGTTTACAACCTTGCCGTTCTCGTCGATAACAAGCTTTGTCGCAATGCCGTCGCCGTCCTGAACGTGGTAGTAGTTGAGGTCATCCTGAGAGAGCACAAACGCCTTTTTGTCAGGAGGGAGCATAATTTTATGGTCAACACGGTTGCCCTGCTCATCAAAGGTGCAGATATCGTGCATACTGACCATAACATAGCCCTTGTCATACATACTCTGGATAATCTTGTTGAACTCATCAACAGTAGTCATAACAAGGTTATATCCAGCCGCCTGGTTGCCGTTTTCAGGGTCAAACGCAAGCTCCGGTTCGTATACAAGTGAGTGAAAGAAAATATGTGTAATCTGCTCGTGTGGGAACTCAACCAAATTTAAAATCGCCTGCTCCCATGAGCTGACCAGTGACTGAAGCTCTGCATCTGTCGCATATTTTTCCAAAGACTTAACCTGAGAGATAGCGGTTTCGTAGTCATACTGTGCCGCCGAAATTTTAGCATTCTCAAGTGTCATCTCTTGAGCACTCATTGCGTTATCTTCGTTATTCTTTTTGTTACCCTTATCAGAAGCTGACGCACAGCTCACAAAACCGATAACAATAAACACCACAAGCAGTAACGCCACCGCAGCTATAACAAGTTTTTTAGGCTCGATTTTCGGCATTTTAGGCAACTGTATTTTCACTGTTTCATTCTTATTGTCTTCTATCTTAGGTGTTTCTACCTTAGGTGTTGTTTTACTTACCGCATGTCTTTCTCTGCTCCTACGCTCAGGCTCAAAAGACACGTCGAAATTTTCAAAATGATAGTTTTTCTTCTCGTCCATAATGCACCCCAAACATTACAAATTTCTACAAAATTCGCTAGTCAGCCACATTATATCACATTCGTTTTACAAAGCAATAGTTTTTACTAAATTTGATTAAATTTATTCAGAAAGGTCTGAATCTTTTGCTATAACAGTGCAATTAGTGATTGTTGCACTGTTACCATACACCTGACCGCAGATATCGCCAAAAAGTGTTGTAGCAGTAACGGTACCACTGGTTGTGCAATTATCAATCACACAATTTTCAGCTGTGCCTGCAATACCGCCACAACGGTATTCGCCCTTGATGTTACCTGAATTTTCACAGTCTTTGATATCTCCTTCACATCTGCCAACAATTCCGCCTGCTGTAAATCCGTACGAACCTTCTTTTAAGGTTTTGTCAGCAAAAATGTCGCCTTTATTAACACAGTTAATTACTGTACCTGTGTTGTATGACACTATACCTGCGACGGTTGATGGAGCAGTAACATTTGCATAGTTTGTACAACCCTTAACAGTACCAGAGTTGTCGTAACAAATACCGCCACCATCGTAAATAGCTGTATAATCGCCTGAGCTTGTACAATTTATAACAGCACCACCGTTGTTACTACAGCAAATACCTGCAACTGTTTCTCCGTTGCTAATTACTGAGTCAAAATGACAGTTTTCTATTAAACCTCCGTTATGATAAGCAAAGCCTGCTAAACGTTCATACACTTTATCGTCAGGGATATTTATATCCTTGATGTTGAGATTTTTGATATTACCTGTTGTGGCATAGAACATAGCACCATATCTATCAGTAAATGTAAAACCGCTGATTGTGTGACCAAGTCCGTCAAATGTGCCTGTGAAAGGTTTCCAGGTTTCACCTACAGGAGTCCAGAGTTTTGTAGGGTCTGTGAATGTAACATCATTCATCAAAAGAACCTTTATTTCGGTATTGTACTCATTGTCAACCTGCTGTGCAAACCAGAACAGGTCATCTTCATCAAAGAGTAAGTGATAGCCGATGTAATCCTCTGAGATACCGTACTTTTCGTAGTTATCTTCTGTGATAAGGTAATGGTCTGATGCAGTGTTACTGTAGCTGTCATCTTTATCGTTTTTGAAAACAATACCACCGATGTGCTTTGGATACAAATCCTTTTCCTTATCGTTTGTTACATTCTGATACCACTGCTGTGAGCCGTCTGTAACACCATTATTGAGCAGATATGCAACCTCACCGCTTGCAAATTCTTCAGCAGTTTTTGCTGTATCAAAAGCTGTGCCCACTTCACTTTGTGTATAGTGGTAACAGTTTACAGGTGCATTACCAGAGCTTACTATACCGCCCTTTGTTGTAGCGTTACCGTCAGTAAAAGTACAGTTATATGTAAAGCATTCTGAAATAGTGCCGTAGTTGAATTCCGCGATACCGCCGATAGACTTGTCAGATGTCTGTGAGCTAGCAGCTCCAAGACGTGTAAACTCTGTGTCAATAACACAGCAATTTTTAATAGTGCCGTTGTTAGTACCAACAATACCGCCCAAACCCTTAAGGTTACTAAGCTGAATAGTCGAGCCTTCTACAATACAGTTTTCGATTGTACCATCATTTACCTTAGCAATTGCAGCCGATCCCATTACAGGAAAGTAGGTGCTATACACGTCAGCGTTAGAAACTGTGAGGTTTTTAACCACACCGCTATTTGAGATTGTAGTAAACAAGCTGTGGCGTGAACCATTTGTACGACCGCTGTCAACGTTGAGGTTTCTGATTGCAAAACCGTTGCCGTCAAATGTGCCGTTCAAAACGCTGACCTTATCTAAGGCATTTTCGCCCCTGCAATCAATGTCATTTGCGAGAATATAGTCAGCATCTTTATAGTTAACGTCGTGGTTGTTAATGCGGTCAGCCATAGCACATAACTGCTCGTAGCTCTCGATAACAAAGCAGCCGTCTGAATTTTTCTTAAAGAGATACTCAGGATTTTCGCTATTTGAGTAGAGCTTGTAGTTCTCCTGCTCTGACATATAAACAGTGTTGTGTCCGTTGTTCTTAAACCCAGGATATACATCATTCATCTCGTTGTTATCAAGGTTCTGGTAAAACACCTGTGTGCCGTCTGTCACACCCTTGTTAAGAAGATATGCGACCTCACCGCTCTCAAATGTAGCAGTAGGTACACCTAATACATCAGTAACTGTTGTGTTTGTGATATAAGTATTATCCTTCCAGCCGATTGAAGAATCGTAGTAACAGTTCTTTATTTCACCGCTTCTGCTACCGCCGAAAATACCACCGTGATAATAAGTTGATCTTACGCTACCGCATGAGCTGTAACAATTCTCAATCTTGTTATAGTTAACACCACAAATACCGCCAGCATACATAAAGTTCGCTATTACCTGAGCTGATACAAAACAATCAGAGATAGTGCCGTAGCTCTCGCCACAGATGCCACCCGCAAAGTTGTTCTTAGAATTGATGTTACCATGCACACTACAGTGAGAGATTGTGCCACCCTCGTTCTCGCCACAAACACCGCCAACGATGTTGTTGCCTAAAATATATGTGTTTTTAAAGTTAAGGTTCTTAATCTCAGCGTCTTTGATAACTCCGAAAAATCCGGCGTTAGTAAGTGTCCACTCATCGATATACACACCATTTATTGTGTGATTATCACCGTCAAAAGTACCGCTGTATTTATGAGTATAATTACCGATAGGAGTCCACTTGTATATATTTGACTCATCGTAAAAATGCATATTAATGAATATATCAGAAGTAAGTCTTGCGTTGATATCAGTGTTACCGCTGTTTACCTGCTGAGCAAACCAGTCAAGTTCAGACAAATCTGAGATGAGGTAATATCCGTCATCAATCGGCGGTTCACTAGTCTGGGCAGATGCTGACAAGCACGCAAAAGGCACTATGCTCATCAGCATAAGCACAGCTAAAACTACACTTACTAATTTTGTGAATTTTGTTTTTCTCATAATCTTATCCCCTTTGTTTTCCTCTTTTTTTATTGCTTGATGAATATACCACACTAACACACATCACTTTCAAAATACGACACAAACAATGACTAAACGTGCACAAAACGGAAAATAAGACGATTTACGCTCACAGCAAAAGCAATATTTTTACAAATTTACGCAAAGTTTAGGTTTTAGAAAAAAACAAAACCGCTCCAAAATTATTTAAACTCAAAGCCTATCTACAAACAAAAACGGAACCTCCGACAAAGCAGAGGTCCCGAAACTATGGTTACATATGTACTTTTTTACTTACTTTCACGTTTATACTGATTTTCAAATAAGCCTAGCGAGCTTGAGTTGAATTTCAGTGGCGTCGAGGATTGAAACTTCGCCATCCATATCAGCATCCATGGTAGATGTTATTGGTTTAAAACCTAAATCTAACCGCCACGAGTAACTCTTTAAATGTTTATATCCGGCAAGCTCAAGTTGTATGTATGTTGCATCAAGAATATCAAGCTCTCCGCTCTCGTTCACGTCACCCATCTGCTGTCCTAATTTGTTTTCTTCTATTGTTTCCACAAATTCAGGACACAGCTCAATGATTTTGTCCATGTTACTGTTTTTAAGATCAATAAAGGTATCAGTCTGCGGTAAATACACCGTGATTCCTGTTTGTATTTTACGATATCCTGAACCACCTTCAGTCCAAAGTGCTCTATCCCCAACTATCGCTCCATATTTTGTTAAGCCATCCGGGAAAAGAACACATAAAATCAAAACCCAGTCAGGCTCTTCGCTGTTTTCATCAGAGTAATGATGGAACTCAGCATAACCTTCGATATCGTGTCCATCCACATATTCTTGAACCCTGTCCTTATATTTGTGTTCATTTTTCTGGATCTGGTAGTACAGATTAATTTGGCGATTTTCAGCAGAAGCCGAAATCGACACAGTTGCCATAAGCATCACAGCAACAAGTATAAGACTAATTATCTTTTTCATAAAATCAACTCCTAATGATTTTTAAGTTAGCTATATTATATTGACAATATGTGCCACAAACAACACACATCACATTAGCTAAAACTACGCTGGGTTTATCAAACAAGTCTAGCGAGCTTGAGTTGAATACCTGTGGCATCGAGGATGCTCAGTACTCCATCATTGTCAAAATCCGAAAAATCAATTTCAACCCCGTTGCAGTCTGTGTATCTACCCCAAATTCGTTCTAAACCAGCAAGCACCAATTGAATTCTTGTAGCATCCAACACGGTAAGCTTTCCGTCTCCATCTCCATCGCCAAGCATTATGCTTCTATCGAGTTCTCGCAACACATCAATTAAACCATCATACTGATCTAACTCGTCATAATCATTCACTAAATCTACAAATATATCTTTTTTAACATCATATACTGCATACTTCATATCAAATGGTGGAGATAAACTTGGAGAGCATAGCACGAAATCGTTGAATTTAAGGTAACACAATATGGCAAACGCACCACCCCCGACTTCGGCTTTCACCAAACACCAATCAATTTCTTTATTATCTGTGTAGTGATAATATACTTCCTCGTAATTATACCTTTTGCCATCACCAACATAACATTCTATAAATTTATCCTCGTATAAATAGTTACTTTCAATTTCTCCTTCATAAGGGTCAAAAGTATTTTTTCTATATAAACCAATACTTTTTATGATATCGAATTCAGCAAGTTTCAGTATATCATTTGCTATAACCTCAACGATGACAGCACTAGTACCTACATATATCTCTTTGTACTCAATGTTTTCAAAGATAACAGCGAAATACTGTGCATGCATTTTATCATAATATTCCTTGAGTTCCTTTCGAGATTCAGCTAAATCCGGCCAACTTGGCATATCTTCAACTGTGACATCTTTCTCGTTGAAATACAAATAAATGCCAACTGAATCCTCAGGTTTACATTCGCTTAAAACCTCACTAAGTTCTTGTGTTAACTTAGTGTTCTCGCTTGCGTTACCTGCAACAGGAATACTAAAAATGAAAATAAAGCACAAAATCAATGATAATATTTTTTTCATAAAATCATCTCCTAATGATTTTTAAGTTAGCTATATTATATTGAACAATATGTGCCACAAACGACACACATCACATTTGTACAACCTACGCTGGGTTTATCAATCAAGCCTAGCGAGCTTGAGCTGAATTTCAGTTGCGTCGAGGATTGAAACTTCGCCATCTCTATCAAAGTCGGAGATAAACATATATCCACGGTTATCTACTTTAATGCTGTTTAGTCTGCTAAACTTAAAGTCTTTATAAATATCCACTAAAAACTCTGAAGTTATAACATTGAGG
>JAFUKO010000090.1 GCA_017473555.1 Ruminococcus sp.
CTTCAACAAAGGAATCACTGCCAATTTCTGTCGCTCCTGCCTTTAATACGAATGAGTTTTCATGACTTCCAAACGGATTTATCAGAATAGCACCTATAATCACAACTACAAGACAAGCCGCTACCGCTGAGACAAGCCTGAAATCAAATTTTATCTTCTTTTTCTCTGTACCTATATTCTTAACCTTACCTAAAAGCTCTTCTGATGCGTGAACATCATCGAACACATTCTGATAGAGAGTTTCAAAATTTTTGTTATCCATACTCACGCCTCCTTTAGTTGTTCTTTCAGTTTATTTCGTGCTCTTTGAAGTCTGGTTTGTACTGAACTTGATGATATACTCAAAAGTTTTGCAATCTCAGCACAACTGTAACCCTCATAATAGTATAAATGTACTACCACCCTGTACTTAGCAGGTAGCTTCATCACCGCATCAAAGAGGTCTTTTTTCTCATTTTCGATGTAGGTAGGCTCTAGTGTCGTTTCTTCATACGAAATAACGTTTTTGTTCCAATATGACCTGAACATCATTTTACATTCATTGATAGCCACCTTTATCAGCCACCGCTTGATATGCTCATCATCTACAAACTCTAGATCAGTTTGCATAAGTTTATAAAAAGCGTTTTGCACCGCATCTTCAGCATCACTTTTACTGTTACAAAAGCTCAACGCCACACGATAAACAGTATCAATGTATTTTTCCGCAATCCGCTGAAATTTCGCATTGCCCATTTATTCAGCTCCCCTCTTTTTATCAAGTTAACACAAAGTCGATTTATATCATACTTTGAAAATCCTTTCACACATATAATGCCTGACAACCACTAAATATCACAACAATTTTAAAAATATTATAAATAACCGTTGAGTTGTGAATAACAGTACTATCACTCACAGCCATATAAAAGGGATGCCCCATTTTGTTATCTAAGACATCCCTTTTGCTTTTAGTTTACAGCAAGCTTTTTACAGCATCTTTTATTTCTTTAAAAGAATTTACAATAGCGTCATAAGAGTCAACATCACCAAAGCCGTAAGATGCATACACAAACGGCAGTTGTGCTTTTCTTGCGGCTGTTTCATCACTCTTTGTATCTCCCACATATATCGCTTTTTCAAAGCCGTTACGCTGTACAACAAGCTTGATGTTCTCCCCTTTTGAAAGCGGACTACTCCCTGCACATTCAAAGTCAGTGAGCGTGTCTTTGAGCTTATAGTGAGTTAAAAAAGCATTAAGATAACCGCTCTGGCAGTTGCTGACAATCGCTATGGCATAGTCATTTTTAAGCTCGTTCAAGGTTTCGATAACGCCGTCGTACATATTCGCTCCGTGCTCTATCAAATATTCCTGCTCGTGAGCAAATATTTCAGAAATCAGCGTTTCAGCATCACTCTTTTCAACTCCCACAAAGAAGTCATCCATAAATTGTGCCTTATTTTTGCCCATAAGAGAAGCCATAATTTCCTTTGTCATATGAAGCTTAGGACACTTCACGCTCAGCACTTCGTTCCATATTCTGACCACAGTGTCGCTTGTGTCCCACAGCGTTCCGTCTAAATCAAAAATAATCGCTTTCATATTATCACCCGATTGTAATTATACTACTATTACGTCAAAATTTAAAGTCCGATTTTTCACTCCATCCGTCATTTTTCACATAATAATGCTATAATCTTTGTGTAGAATTTAGCTCAAATGTATGATAAAATAAATCTATGTATATAGAAAGGATGGACTTTTTATGGTTATAAAAGACATTATTGATATTTTAGAGGGCGAAGTTATCTGCGAGGGTAACCTCGACACTGAAATAAAAACCGCTTGCGGTTCAGATATGATGAGCGACGTGCTCGCTTTTGTAAAGGACCAGTCTGTACTTCTGACAGGTCTTGTCAACCCTCAGGTAGTGCGTACTGCTGAGATGATGGATATGGCGTGCATCGTTTTTGTAAGAGGCAAACAGCCTGACCAGTCTATCATTGACCTAGCAAAATCCAGAGATATCACACTGATTAAAACCCGTTACAGAATGTTCACTGCGTGTGGACTGCTGTATTCAAAGGGGCTGTCAGGAGGCTGTGAATAATGAGTGCTATACATCTTAGATACGAAGTTCCGGGCGACGATTTCACCCGTGCGGGAGAAGCATCAGGTGCTGTCAAAAAGCGTCTTAAGGCACTGGGCTACAACTCTGACGCTATCAGACGAGTAGCGATTGCTATGTACGAAGCTGAGATAAATATGGTCATCCACGCTGATGGTGGCTACTGTGACGTTGACATCTACCCTGACAGAGTAGAAGTACTGCTCGCTGATAAGGGGCCTGGTATTCCTGACGTCGAAAAAGCGATGCAGGCAGGTTTTTCGACCGCTCCTGACAACGTCCGCAACCTAGGTTTTGGTGCTGGTATGGGTCTACCTAACATCAAAAAATACACCGACGAAATGCGAATCGAAACAGAAATCGGCGTCGGCACTAACCTTTACTTAACTGTAAAAGTCAACAGTTGATAACTACTACAAAGACTAATTATTACTATCGGAGGCACAGTCCCTCCATCACAAAATTTACATAAGAGGTGTGGAAAATGCAAAAGTATTTTCACTCCGTAGAGCTTGAAGCAGACAAGTGCTGTGGTTGCACAAACTGTCTCAAACGTTGCCCTACAGAAGCTATACGTGTTCACGATGGCAAAGCCACCATTTTAAGTGAACGTTGTATAGACTGCGGTGAGTGTATCCGCATTTGCCCTCACAGAGCAAAACGTGCCCACTCTTCACCGCTTGAAGATATAGAAAAATACAAAGTCAAGGTTGCTATCCCTGCTCCTGCACTTTTCGGACAGTTCAACAACCTTGATGACATAGATATTGTACTAAACGGACTGAGAGCTATCGGCTTTGACGTGGTATTTGAAGTATCACGTGCGGCTGAGCTTGTCAGCGAAGCTACACGCAAGCTCATCAGAGAAGGTAAACTCAAAAAGCCTATCATCAGCTCGGCGTGTCCTGCTGTTGTGCGACTCATCAAAATCCGTTTCCCTGATTTATGCGAAAACGTTATGCCTATGCTTGCTCCGATGGAGGTTGCCGCAAGACTTGCACGTCAGGAAGTGAAAAAGCACACAGGTCTACCTGATGATGAAATCGGCGTGTTCTTCATCACTCCTTGTGCCGCAAAGGTTACTGAGGTCAACTCTCCGACAACTGGCGAAAAATCCGCTTGTAACGGTGCGATTGCTATCTCTAAAATCTATCCTCAGTTAACACAGGCTATGGATAAGCTCAAGGTTATAGAGCCTATCTCAAACTCAGGACTAATCGGTGTCGGCTGGGCTACCAGTGGCGGTGAGAGTGCCGCTATGCTGGGCGATAAATACTTAGCAGCTGACGGCATCGAAAACGTAATACGAGTGCTCGAGGGTCTTGAAGACGAGCACATCCACGACGTTGATTTTGTTGAGCTCAATGCGTGCAACGGTGGTTGTGTCGGCGGTATTCTGACTGTCGAAAATCCATACGTCGCACAGGCCCGTATACATAATCTTCGAAAATATCTCCCTGTTTCCTTAAACCACCTTGACGATGACGTTGATATGGATGAGTTTATGTGGCAGGGTGAGCTCGAGTTCAGTGGCGAAGGCTTCAGACTTGACGAAGATATTTTCAAGGCTATGGACAAAATGGAACAGATGGAGAAAATCTGTGCCGACCTGCCTGGTCTTGACTGTGGCTCCTGCGGTGCGCCTACCTGCCGTGCAATGGCTGAGGACATCGTTAAGGGAATCGCTAAGGAAACCGACTGTATCCACAAGCTGAAAGCTCAGATTCAGTCAGTTTATGACCAGCTTAAAAATACGCTTTAAACGGAGTTTACAATGAATATTAAAGAAGCAGCAGAAAAACTCAATCTTAAAATACTCGTAAATGGCGATATGGACCGTGAAATCACCGATTGCTATATTGGCGACCTTCTCTCATGGGTTATGGGCAGAGCAGGTGAAGACTCAATCTGGCTCACTGTTATGGGTAACATCAACTCAATCGCTGTGGCAACTCTTGCAGATGTAGCATGCATTGTGCTTGTAGAAAACGCATCTCTTGATGACGATGCTAAAGCTAAAGCAGAGGCTATGGACGTAACCATTTTGCAGACTGAGGAAAACTCATACCGCCTTGCTACAAAGATTTACGAGCTCTTAAAATAAAATGAAGTACTACTACGATTTACATATGCACTCGTGTCTGTCGCCGTGTGGCGATATGGATATGACACCAAACAATATCGTCGGTATGTCAAAGCTCTTGGGACTTGATGTAATAGCACTGACTGACCACAACTCGGTTTTAAACTGCGAAGCTGTGATGAAGCTGGGCGTTGAAAACGACTTGTGTGTTATCCCTGGTATGGAGCTTACCACAATGGAAGAAATCCACGTTGTGTGCCTGTTCCCTACACTGGAAAAAGCACTTTTGTGGAACGATTACGTCAAAGAACACCAGATGCAGTTTCCTAACCGAGTGGACATCTACGGCAGACAGGTGATAATGAACGAGCTTGACGAAGAGATAGGTGAAGTCGAGAATCTTCTGATTTTAGCAACTGACATTTCAGTTATGAATGTCAAAGAGCTGGTCGAGCGCTTTGACGGTGTGTGCTATCCTGCTCACATCAACCGTGACAGTATGTCGATTATCTCGTCCCTTGGTGACATTCCGCCAGAGTGTGGATTCACAACTGCGGAGGTGTCAAGTTCCGGAAATGTTGAACAGCTTAAAGCAAGCTATCCGATTTTAAACGATATGCTCATAGTCCGTGACTCTGACGCTCACTATCTTGAGAATATGAAGGACGCTGAAAATTTCTTCGAGCTTGAAACATTGTCGATAGACTCAGTGCTACAAAAACTTAAGAATACTTAACATTTTGCTCCCCTTGAGTTTAAGGGGAGCTTTTTTATGTTTTTGGTATAACACAGATATATACGTTTTGTTTCACGGGATGTCGAGGTCGCCATCCCCTACGATATGCGGTACATCTAAAAAACGTATTTCATATTTAACGATTATTAAATGCAAGCACACAAAAATATCCGACTGTGATTACAAATAGATATCTCTCGGGATGTCGAGGTCGCCATCCCCTACGATATGTGACACATTTAGGTTTGTTACATCAATGAGCTTTCCTACACATCGCAACACTTTATTTCTAATTTAGAATTATAACGATATTTCATTGTGAGAATTAACAAGCGGATTTATCGGTTAGCCTATGCTAACTGTCAAATGTCACAAAATAGTTTGATAAATTTTTGTCAATTTTCCTGTTTTTTAATCGGATTTAAGCCTTTTTCGTATAGACAAATACGGGTAAATGTGCTATAATTTATGCGTGTGCATATAAGAATTTTTTTGCTACAATTCACAGTACATAATTTTCTAATCAGGAGGAAAAAAGATGCTTAAAAAAATCAGTAGTATCCCATTTGCGGGTACACCTGAGCAGGAAGCAGAGCTCAAGCAGGTTATCGCTAAACACATTGATGACCCGGGTGCTGTAATGCCTGTACTTCAGGAGGCTCAGGACATCTACGGCTATCTTCCAATCGAGGTTCAGACTATGATTGCAGAAGGCCTTAATGTTCCACTCGAAGAGGTTTACGGCGTATCTACTTTCTACTCTCAGTTCGCTTTGTCCCCTAAGGGCAAGTACAACATCTCTGTATGTATGGGTACAGCATGTTACGTTAAGGGTTCAGGTGAGGTTTTAGACAAACTCTCAGAAGAGCTCGGTATCGGTGCTGAGGAATGTACTTTAGACGGCCAGTTCTCACTCACAGCTTGCCGTTGTATCGGTGCTTGCGGTCTTGCTCCGGTTATCACAATCAACGATGACGTTTACGGCAGACTCACAGCCGATATGATCCCTGGCATCCTTGCAAAATACAAGGACTAATTTACTATGAGAGAGTTATCTCTTAACGTTATGGACGTGGCTCAAAACTGCATAACGGCTAAAGCGACACTTGTTACTATCGAAGTTAAAGAGAGCGACAAGGACGATTTCCTCGACATCTATGTCAAGGACAACGGTTGCGGTATGACCAAAGAGCAGGTTGAGTCGGTCATCGACCCGTTTTTCACTACTCGTAAAACACGCAAAGTCGGTTTAGGTGTTCCGCTGTTTAAGATGGCAGCTGAGCAGACAGGCGGTAGCTTTACTATTGACTCAGAAGTTAATGTAGGTACCACCATTTACGCTCACTTTATCAAGTCCAGTGTTGATATGACCCCACTTGGTGACATTAACTCGACTGTTAAAATTCTTATCCAGTGTAACCCGGATATCGATTTTGTGTTCAGTCACAAGGCTGACTGCGGAGAGTTTACTCTTGACACAAGAGAGCTACGAGAAGTTTTGGGGTCAGACGTTCCGCTTAACACGCCTGACGTGCTTATGTGGATCGACGGATTTTTAGAAGAACAATCTAACATTATATACGGAGGTTAACAGATGAAATCTTTAGCTGAATTACAGGCAATCAGAGATAAGGCAAAGCTCGAGCTCAACATGAGACACGAGAATCCTAACGCTATCCGCGTTCTGGTTGGTATGGCTACATGCGGTATCGCTGCAGGTGCACGCCCAGTATTAAACGCTTTTACTGAGGAAGTTGCTAAGAGAAATCTGCAGGATGTTACAATCACACAGACAGGATGCATCGGCATCTGTCAGTTCGAGCCTGTTGTTGAAATCGAAATTCCGGGCGAGGACAAGGTTACTTATGTAAAAATGACACCTGAAAAGGTTGCAAAGGTTGTTAACGACCACATTGTTAACAGAAACGTAGTTACCGAGTACACAATCGGTGCTTACAAATAAAGGGAGGTCAAGTAATGTATCGTTCTAATGTGCTTGTTTGCGGCGGTACCGGATGTACCTCTTCAGACAGTTTAAAAATCGTTGAGAAGCTCAAGGAAGAAATCGCAGCTCGCGGTTTAGAGAAAGAAGTTAACGTTATCACAACAGGTTGCTTCGGTCTTTGTGCTCTCGGCCCAATCGTAGTTATCTACCCAGAAGGTAGCTTCTACTCAATGGTTAAAATCGATGATATCCCAGAGATCGTTGAAGAGCATCTCTTAAAGGGTAGAATCGTAACACGTCTTCTCTATCAGGAGACAGTTGTTGAGGACACTATCAAATCCCTCAACGAAACAGCATTCTATGCTAAACAGCAGCGTATCGCACTTAGAAACTGCGGTGTTATCGACCCAGAGAAGATCGACGAGTACATCGCTATGGATGGTTACGCAGCTTTAGGTAAAGTATTAACAGAGATGACTCCTACTGAAGTTATCGAAACTATTTTAGCTTCAGGCTTACGTGGCCGTGGTGGTGCAGGCTTCCCTACAGGTTTAAAATGGAAGTTTGCTGCAGCTAACGACGCTGATCAGAAGTACGTTTGCTGTAACGCTGACGAAGGTGACCCGGGTGCATTTATGGACCGTTCAATCTTAGAGGGTGACCCACACGCATTACTCGAAGCTATGGCTATCGCAGGTTACGCTATCGGCGCTACTAAGGGTTACGTTTACGTTCGTGCTGAGTACCCAATCGCTGTTAACCGTCTCCAGATTGCTATCGATCAGGCTCACGAGTACGGCCTCCTCGGTGACAACATCTTTGGTACAGACTTCTGCTTTGACGTACAGCTCAGACTTGGTGCTGGTGCTTTCGTATGTGGTGAGGAAACATCTCTCATGACATCTATCGAAGGTAAGCGTGGTGAGCCACGTCCTCGTCCTCCATTCCCTGCTGTTAAGGGTCTTTACAAGAAGCCAACTATCTTAAACAACGTTGAAACATACGCTAACATTCCACGTATCATCTTACTCGGTGCTGACTGGTTCCAGTCTATCGGTACAGAGAAGTCAAAGGGTACTAAGGTATTCGCTCTTGGTGGTAAGATTGAGCACACAGGTCTTGTTGAGGTACCAATGGGTACAACTCTTAGAGAAATCGTTGAGGAAATCGGTGGCGGTATCCCTAACGGCAAGAAGTTCAAGGCTGCTCAGACAGGTGGTCCATCAGGCGGATGTATCCCACCACAGCATTTAGATATTCCAATCGACTACGACAACCTTCTCGCTATCGGCTCAATGATGGGCTCCGGCGGTCTCATCGTTATGGATGAGTCAACATGTATGGTTGATATCGCTAAGTTCTTCTTAGAGTTCACAGTTGACGAGTCCTGCGGTAAGTGTACACCATGCCGTATCGGTACTAAGAGACTTCTTGAGATGCTCGATAAGATCACTAAGGGTCAGGGTACTCTCGAGATGCTCGACGAAATGGAAGAGCTCTGCCACTACATCAAGGACAACTCACTTTGCGGTCTTGGTCAGACAGCTCCAAACCCTGTTTTATCTACACTCCACTATTTCCGTGATGAATATGTTCAGCACGTTGTTGACAAGAAGTGTGTAGCAGGCGTTTGTAAGGATCTCCTTGAATTCTCAATCATCAAAGACAAGTGCTTTGGTTGTTCAATGTGTGCTAGACAGTGTCCGGCTGGTGCTATCACAGTTACTGACTACACTGCTCCTGGCAAGAAGAAGCCAGCTTACGAAATCGACACAGCTAAGTGCGTTAAGTGCGGTGCTTGTCTGCCAACATGTAAGTTCGGTGCTATCGTTAAAGGCTAAGAGAAAGGAGATATTATAATGGAAATGCTTAATATTAAAATCAACGGTATGCCTTTCTCTGTTGAGAAAAACACTACTATCCTTGAAGCATGCCACCAGTTCGGTATCAAGATTCCTACTCTGTGCTACCTCAAGGACATCAACGAAATCGGTGCATGCCGTATGTGTCTTTGTGAAGTTAAGGGTGCAAGAAGTTTAGTTGCTGCATGTGTATATCCAATCGACAGAGAGGGTACAGAAATCTTCACAAACACTCCACAGATTCAGAAATATAGAAAGACAACTCTCGAGCTTATCGTTTCTAACCACGACAAGAAGTGTCTGTCTTGCCCACGTTCAAACTCTTGTGAGCTCCAGAAGCTCTGCGTTGAGTACGGCGTAGACGAGTCAAAGTTCTGCGGTGAAGAGACAAAGAGTGACATCGACGCTACTACACTTCACCTTGTTAGAAATAACAACAAGTGTATCCTCTGCCGTAGATGTACTGCTGCTTGTAAGAACCAGTATGTTGGCGTTATCGGTGCTAACAACCGTGGTTTTGATACAGAAATCGGCTGTGCATTCAACCAGACTCTTGATCAGGTTGCTTGTGTAGCTTGCGGTCAGTGTACTGCTGTATGTCCTACAGGTGCACTTGTTGAGCGTGATGATACTGCTGAAGTTTTCGCTGCTATCGCAGACCCATCAAAGACAGTTATCGTTCACACAGCTCCATCTATCAGAGCAACACTTGGTGAGTGCTTTGATATGCCAATCGGCACAAACGTTACAGGTAAAATGGTTGCAGCTCTGCGTCGCCTTGGCTTTGACAAGGTATTCGACACAAACTTTGCTGCTGACCTTACAATTATGGAAGAGGGTACTGAGTTCTTAAACCGTGTTAAGAACGGCGGCACACTCCCAATGATTACATCTTGTTCACCAGGTTGGATCAAGTTCTGTGAGCACTACTACCCAGAGCTTATTCCAAACCTCTCAACATGTAAGTCTCCACAGCAGATGCAGGGTGCTATGATTAAGTCATACTACGCTGAGAAGATGGGCATCGATCCTAAGGATATGGTTGTTGTATCAGTTATGCCTTGCGTTGCTAAGAAGTTCGAGATCAAGCGTGACGATCAGGGTCATGACGGCCTTGCTGATAACGATTTTGTTATCTCAACACGTGAGCTTGCTTCTATGATTAAGGCAGCTGGTATCCAGTTCACTGCACTTCAGGACGAAGAATTCGACCCAATCATGGGTATCGGTTCAGGTGCTGGTACAATCTTCGGTACATCAGGCGGTGTTATGGAAGCTGCTCTTAGAACAGTTGCTGACATTCTCACAGGCGAGGATCTCGAGCACATCGAGTACACAGACGTTCGTGGTATGGAAGACATCAAGGAAGCTACATACGACGTTGCCGGCATGCAGGTTAAGGTTGCTGTTACATCAGGCCTTAAGAACGCTGCTAAGCTCCTCGACAAGGTTAAGGCTGGCGAAGCTGACTACCAGTTCATCGAGGTTATGTGCTGTCCTGGCGGTTGTATCAACGGCGGCGGTCAGCCAATCGTTGATGGTCATACTCGTAACTTCGTTGACGTTAAGGGCTTACGTTCTGCTGCTCTTTACGATGACGATAAAAACCTTACTTACAGAAAATCTCACAAGAATCCTGAGATTACAGCTATCTACGCTGATTATCTCGGCGAGCCTGGTTCACATAAGGCTCACGAGCTCTTACATACATCATATGTAGAGAGACCAAAGTATTGATTGTAGCAAATCTAATATAAATTTAGGGCGTCGGTTATCCGACGCCCTTTTTGTTTACTTGATACGTATTCTATGTTAATATATTCATGGTGATATTATGATTTTATGGTTTGTGCGGATACTCGCGCTGGTTTTTCTGATATGGTTTATACTGCCGATTTTTAAAGGCTACTTTAACCACGGCAACAGACTGGGTATAGCTATGTGCCTTTTTGTGCTCTTATTCTTAACAAACACATGGTTATTTGAGCTTACTAAAAATTTTTGCTACTCTTATCCCCTGCTAAAAATTCTCTGGAATGGCTGTAAATTTGCTCTGATAGCTTTTTTCATTTATGCGATAGTTATCACAATCACAATGATAATCGCGTCTATGATTAAACCTAAACCAAATGCAACAGCAATTACGCTGGGTATAAGAGCAGAAGAGCACGGTCCGTCCGATTTACTCAAAGGCAGGATTAGCGCTACCAAACGCTATCTTGAACAAAACACCGACACTGTCGCTATACTCTCAGGCGGTAAGTGTAAAAAAGACTTCGTAGAAGAAGCACAATGCATGTACGATGAGCTTTCTAAAATGGGTGTTGATAAAAACCGACTCATTATAGAAGACAAAGCACTGAGCACACACGAGAATATTTTATTCTCTCAAAGAATTATAGATACACAGAATAAACAGAAAAACCTTGCAATCATAACTGACCGTTTTCATCAGCTACGTGCAAGGTTAATCGTTAAAAAACTCGGTATCAAATCACACGTCGGTGCGGTTAATTCAAGTACTTCTTTCCTTTATATTCCCACATACTATGTTCGTGAGTGGATTGCTCTTCCTTACGAGGTGTTATTTCGTGTTCGACCACATCGATGATAACTCCCTTGTCGAGCTTTACGTCACGCTCGGGGCATTCCTGAGGGAACTGGTACGGCTTATCATTATTCAAAATATCAACTCCTTTTGCTTAGAGAGATAAGTACTCTGAAATCCAGATGTACTCTACCATTAGTATGCTCAGCAAAAGCGTCAATATTTAAAGCGAGGTCAATTATGTTTCGAGAAATGAGAAGATTCAAACAGCAGGTTTCAAACGATAAATGCAAAGAAATTTTAACAAACGAGTGGCGAGGCGTGTTGTCCGTACTTGGCGATAACGATTACCCATACGGCGTGCCTATGAATTTTTACTACGATGATAAGGACAACGCTATCTACTTTCATTGTGCTAAAGAGGGACACAAGATAGACGCTATCACTAAGCATAATAAATGCTCGTTCACTGTCTTTGACAAAGGTGTAAAGCGTGAAAACCACTGGTCAAAGGATTTTACGTCAGTTATCGTTTTTGGTATAATAGAAATCGTAGAAGACCGAGAAATCGCCAGAGAAAAGGTTATAAACCTCGCTGAAAAATACTTTCCAGACCACTCTGAAATAAGCGGTGAAATGAACGCTCATTTCAAAAACGCCCTATGCTTAAAACTCACTATCGAGCACATAAGCGGTAAACAGATAAACGAATCTTAATTTAATAATCTCATAATCAAAAAAGCCACGGCACTTTCACCGTGGCTTTTATTATTTGTTCAAGTTATACTTTACAGCCAGATAATCTCTGTTACCTGAGCAAGTGCATCTTTATCTACTGCAACAAAGGAATGATACATAGGAGCAAGCGGCTCGGCTACGCCATCTGAATCACAAAGCATTTTGTCAGCTCTTATGAACAATGTGTTACCTCTGACTCCTAAATCAGTAATCTCTGCGACCATTTCTGCATCTGTCACTCTACACGCAGAAGCTACAATCCAACGGTCGTTAAAAAACTCATCACTAAGATAGTCCTCTACACCATAGTCTGAGTAAAACACTGACTCAAACTGCTCCTGTGATTTAATGATAACAGCAAATCTTTCCGAGTGAATCTTGTTTTCCGCATAGTTTTGGTCACCATTATACAAGGTCTCAAAGTAGACATTCTCTATGCCTGTATCCACGCCATACATATTGTTGAAATCTGAGTATACCATCTCTTCGTTATAAGGTTCCTCAGGCACAAGACCAGCGAGCTTGAGCTGAATAGCTGTTGCGTCCAAAACTGTAAGTCCACCGTCACGGTCAAAGTCAGAAACACAGATTCCAACATACTGTTCCTTGAGCTTTGCTAAAATCAACTGAATTTCAGTTGCATCAAGGATAGTTACATCGTTATCATCATCAACATCGCCTATAAGGTTTGCAAAATAATATGTTCTGACATGCTTTTTAAGGTCTTTGTACTCATCAAAATTAACTTTGGTGATATCAATAAACTCGTCCTTTTTAGGGTCATAAACACAATGTTGTGTTGTAAACGGAGCGTATAAATCTTTTTCATGAAATACAAACTCACCGTTTTCATAGCAGTTATAGTGGTCAGCATCAGGTAATACGTCAACAACCGCCATCTCAGTATAAGCACAGACAACTACCCAGTCGATTTCATTGTTCTCATCGTAATGAGGTTGAACCTCCTGATAGTACATAGCATCGCCATATTTTTCTACAAACCTGTCGTAGAACTTATCTTCAGGTGGTACCTCAGCAAAAGCTGATACACTCATAGCTGACATAAGAATTACTGCTATAAGCATAATACTAACCAGTTTTTTCATAAATTTCGCCTCCGCTATATTTTTATTTTTCTCCTATACCGCCTTACAATTCTAAATTACTATAACTGATAGAAATAGCAATATAGGATTTTGCACAGAATATGTGCTCGGTATTTGTGTAATATAACAGCACACAGCTTATCCAATCAGGTGTTCATCGTACCAGAATTGTTTTTCAGTCTCCACAACATCACCGTTAGCATCTTTGATTCTGACAGTGATTTTACATTCGAGCGAACCGTAAAAATCATTTTTATCGAAAATATCATAAAATCTATATGCCGGTAACTCAAAGTAGTTTTTGTCCGAGTATTCCTGAGTGACGTAAACTATAGGACTCTCATAATAGTCAGGGTCATTAGGATGTTCCATCACAAACTCATACTGATATGGAGCAACACCGCCCATACCCTCAGCATGGAATTTCATATCTTTCTGACCCCATACAAAGCTACCCCAGTATTTGCCTGTAGAGTAAAAGGCTTTGAACTTGAGCTCTTCATCGTCACTTTCCTGCACAACATACTCACTAACAGAAAATGCTCCTGTGTTATAAAAAGCATTTGCAAGCATACAGATTTTGTATGTACCAGCCTGTGGGAATGTGTAGGTAAGGCTATTTGATGTTTCAGATGAAGCTACCAACTCATCATTTACGTACAATTCGTAATTCTGCATTGGTGAGCCGGCTCTCACATTAGCAGTAAATGTCACAGGAACACCTTTGACCGCACTGCCTGAAAGATAGTCGTAGTAAAAATCATCTTCATACATATCATAATTGTACCATGATTCAATCTTAGAATCTTTGAGCAGTCCTGCAAGCCACAGCTGAATTTCAGTTGCATCCAGAATAGACACTTCTCTATCAAGGTCAACGTCAGCGTAAAGTTCATCTTCTTCATCATACTCACACAAATTTGCAACCATAAGCTGAACCTGAGTTGCGTCCAAAATGTCAACATCACCGTCATCATTAACATCGCCGAGAGTACCCGCTGGTGCAGTTGTAGCATTTACAGGTACTGCACACAGCAATGTTAACATAACAACCACTAAAATAATACTGTATAATCTTTTCATAACTGTCGCCTCCTATGCGTGATATTATTTCAGATAAATTATCCCTTCATAAATAAAACGCACGAAAACGTGATTTGGTTTCAACAAGCCGAAAAAAATATAAAATATTATTAATCTACACAAAACAAAAACTGCGACAACTCACCAAAACAGTGAATTATCGCAGCTAGTATTACATCATATCATCAGGGTCAAAGTCAGGCTTTTGCGGATGCTCGACAAGATATAGCTGTACACCGGTAGCGTCCATAATATCACGCTCGCCGTCACGGTTAATATCAGAAATATAAGTAAAGCCACTCTCACAGTCTGTATACTCTGTCAGTGCATCGTTTTCATCAAACTTAGTTATTCTTGCACAAGCGAGCTGAATCTGTGTTGCGTCTAGTATAGAAAGCTCCTTATCCATATCCGCGTCCCCTAGTGGCACACCTGCGTTTTCATCAATAAGAGCTTCGTAAAGTCCGTCATATTTTGCGATAAGCTCGTCACTCAAATCGTAAAACTCATCGGCTTTCACATCGTACACAGCGTACTTGAATTTAAACGGAGAGCTTATTTCATCAGAATAGAACACTCTGCTTGAGACAACCTGCTTGAATTTGCCTTTTTGGTAGCTCATATCACCAGCGTACACAAGTGCCCACTCTATATCACCATCAGGGTCATTGTTCTCATAGCCGTAATACTGCTCAAAGTAAAAGTAATATCCGTCAGCCGCATCGTAAGGCTTTACGTATTTATCAGTAAAACTCTTGCGATAAAGTCTTATAGAATCATCAGAAAACGCAGATACAGATGTAAGACACGCTGTCAAAACTACAATTAACGTAAGCACGATACATAGTATCTTTTTCATATACATACACCCTTTTCAATCACTTTGTAATTATATTTTACATCATTATATAACAAAAATCAACAGCAGTGTGTTTGGTAATATAACAAGAAGGCATAATCAAAACCACCAGTTCAACTGGTGGTTTGCACTGCCCCTATAAGGGGCTATTACTGGCTCAACCCCTAAAAGGGGCATTGAGATTTGACACCGCATTACCATCACTGGCAGCCGCTCACGTGCGGCTGTCTTTTTTTTTGCCTACTTATTCTTGCTACCCGTAAACGGGTCTGTGAATTCCTTTAATGTCATCTGGTCTTTTGCGTAATCTTCTTCTAGCTGATTCTTTATGTAGTCGGCTATTATTTTCTTATTCTTTCCTACCGTATCTA
>JAFUKO010000091.1 GCA_017473555.1 Ruminococcus sp.
CATTTACATGATCCTTTGAAACTCGTCTAAAATCAAAAGCCTTTCCTGCGTCTATGTTTTTATCTTTGATTTCCATATGCACACCTCAGTCAATGTTTTTGCAAACTGCCAACAGATGCCCTGCAAGCCCTATTACTTCTTCGCAAGTATCAAGCAGTCTCACAGTGTGCATAAGAGCATTTCGTGAAACTTCATTCTCCCAAAACTTCTCAATATCTTTGGCAAGCCAGGCGCCGCCCATAACTCCGTGAATTTTCGAACTTTCAAAACCTCCTGAGAAAAGCTCCTCTCTCAGTGCTTTTGCGGTATGCAAATAAGCACTTCCCAAACCTGAGTACACCGAATTATCTGGGTTTATGTGGTGTCCGTCTTTGATTTCCCGTTCTACCATTTTCATAAAGCCTGCATCTTCAAGGGTTTTGTTAGGAACTTCACCGAAAGGGTCATACACCGTAATATTGTGAAGTAACACTGAATACGGGGTTAACGCCGCTGTAAAAAGCACTCCATTATCTTTAAGAAGCCTTTTGCTTTCTTTGATTGCAGTAATTCGCTCGCTATACTCGGTGATGTGATACAAAGGTCCCATCAAAAGCACAGCATCTGCACTTTTGCTCTTTCTTGGAACAGACACAGCGTCACACACTTCGGCTGAGAAAAGTTTTACATCAGAGTATTCCTTACCAAGCTCTTCGCTCATTTCAATATTCTTTGGGAATAAATCAAACAAATGCACCTCATATCCGAGAGATGCAAGCCACCAAGAATACTCACCATATCCACCGCCTATATCATAAATCACCGCAGGTGCTTCTGGCAAGTTCTCAAGCAAGATTTCTTTAGTTCTTTCAAATTCTATCAGACCTATACCGGTTCTGAGTCTGTTTAGTTCAAAGCCCGACTCGTAATATGTCAGGGCAGAATTGTCTACTGATTTTGATTTTATCATTTTTAATATCTCCTTTTTTAATGTTATTATTTTGTTGCTCAGATTCTAGAATTGTATTCTGTTGGTGAACGGACTGTCCCGACATATTAACTCCCCCTCTCTCAAAAATAAAAAAACGGCCAAAGGCACGAGCCTTTGACCGCTGTTGCTTGCACTATTTTACAAACACAACAAACTAAGCCCGCCGCCAAAATATGACTCGGACTGCTGCTGATTCATTTTTACAGAGTAAGTATAAATCATAGCCGTTGTGCTCCTTTAAAAAGTTTTGTTCATTATAGCAACATCAATTTGTTTTGTCAACACATAAATTCAAATATTATTCAGACAGTTTTTCTTTGTTTATGCATATCAATTTTGAGACTCGAAAATCTCGTAATCCTCTGTTTGATAAAAAATTTTTCCATATTATTCTATACTTTCAATAACGATATAAAAAACCAGACATTTTCCCCTACAAAAATAAAATGCAACATTGCAAGTGATTCCCACTGCAATGTTGCATATAAAAATATTTATTAACTTTTCTGAAACGGAAATTAAAGTTATTTCAGTATTCTTTTCTTATCATTCACTGTTACAAAAACTAACGAAGCAATTATCATAATAATTGCTGAAGCAACATTACCCCAAATGTTATCATTAACCATAAATATTCCTGATAGCGAATTGATAATACAGTGGAGTAAAACACATAACCATACACTTTCAGTTGTTCTTCTGATACTTGCCAAAGCAAAGCTTAAACCTAACACATTTATTCCGAAAGCCAAAAAGCTATCTCCGTATTGTGATACGCCCTGAATATAAAACAACGGCATATGCCACAGCCACCAAATCACACTAACCAACAAAGTAGCTACTACAAAGTTGCACTTCTTTTCAAGTTCGGGTTGTAAAATGTATCTCCAGCCTGCTTCTTCCAATCCTCCGCCCACAAGCATCATTGGAATCATAAAGATAACAGCAAATAAAGGTGCTCCATTTTCGTAACCAGATATCAGACATTGAGGTAAAACAAACAATACGCTAAAAAGCACAACAACTACATACGAAAGGATACTGTGTTTGAAATCGAAAATATCCTTAAGCCATTCTTTGAAGCTCTTTTGCTTTTTTACTGATATGTACGAAGCGATTGTAGGAGACCAACCACCCAACAAATACGGAATATACAATAAATAATTATCAGTCAGAGTTATACCGTTTAAGCTAAATATCAAACAAGTTCCCCAACAAACTATCATTATAGAAAAAGTCCACAACAAATATTTCATACTTAACCTACTCAAAGAAACACCTCCAAAAAACACCAACTTATTGTATATTATATCATTGACTTTGTAAAGTAGCTTCTGGTAACACCCTCACGGATAAAGTCGTTTTTCTCGTAATAATGCTGAGCGACTGTATTATCGAGAGCTGTGTCGGTGTCAAATCTGTTTATGCCTTTTTCATAGAGAAAACTCTTCAATGAATTCATACATTTTGTGCCGATACCTTTGCCCACGATATCGCCGTTTACATAAATCCAACGAAGATATGCTGTCGCACTACTCAGATAATGCACCTCGCAACCACCTACTTGATTACCGTCGATTTTGAAGTCAATATACTGCTGATTGCCCTTTGTTAAACCATTCGCTGTAATCGTTACCTCAGAGTTTTTACCATCACTCAAAACAGATGAATAGTACACGTTTTCGTGTTCAACTTCAAAGCCATTTTCTTTAAGCAAAGAATCAATATGAGCGTTGTTTTCAAAAAGCTTACCGTGACGGGCAAAACAGGTCATACCAAAGTAATGGAAGAAAGCATATACTCGCTCATCAACACCAAGGTTCTTCATAACTTCACTTAACAGCAATTCACCTGCATCTACTCTGTCCTCTTTGAAATACAGATTGCGGATAATAGGATATGAAATATCGCTTGAAATCTCGCCGTTATCAGCAAAACCAAATGCAGTTTTGCCGTACTGGACAAAGCCTACGAGTTTATAGTTATCATACACTGCTTTTACAAAAAGCTCTTTGAATAACTTTCTGCCCTCGCCGTCGATATCATCTTCAAATGACTTTTTCCAAGTATCAAAATTCACATCAAAAAAGTATGGTGTTTTGAAACTAAGCTGAAAATCATAAATATCTTTCAAATTATATGTATCAGTTATCTTTAACATTTTCATTCTCCTTTTCTTATCGTGACAACCTAGTGATTCTTCTTTCGTTTTCATTGATGAATTTAAAAACATCGTATGTGCTCTGAACCAAAGCTGAATCCTCCTGTCCCTCGAAATATGCAAGGAACAAGAGCTCGATACACTCCATAACGAACACCGCAGTCTCTTTTTCTTCTGCAGTAAGAGGCAAGATTCTGTTATAGCCAGCAAAAACATTTTTTGCAAAATCGAACCATTTTTCCTCATTGATTTCAAACTTTTCTTTCTCGGATAAAACCGACAGAACGAAATAGCACAAATCAAAAATTCTGAGATTCTTCTGGCTTAAATCGAAATCTATGTAGCCGCTGAAATCCCCCTTATCAAAAAGGAAGTTGCCAAAATGTACATCACGATGGATAAGCTGAGCAGGCAGTTTTTCATAGAACCTTTCAAGGTTTTCAACAACCTTTTCGTAGTCTTCACAACTTAAGTTCTGCCATCCGCTTTTTTCAAAGCTTTCTTTCACCCAACCGTTCATCTCATCAATCAGGCTGTTGTTCGAAAGTTCAACTTTGTCTTCAAGACTGTTAAAAGCAATATGAAGATTTGCAATAATCTCGCCCATTTTCTCGGCAATTTTATCTCCGAATTTAAGGCTTACAATATTACTTCCCGAAAGCTTTTCTGACACAAAGAAATACTGTCCGTCAGCTTCTACGTACTGTTCTTCTTTTAAGGTGCATATCAACTTGCCAACAGGTATGCCCATATTGTGCAAGTGCTGATTTATCGTAATATTTCTTTTTAAAGAGTTGGGCTCTTCGTACACTTTCAGTACAAAACTCTCACCAACCTGCCAGACGGTAGAATAAATTTGTGTGATACTCTCGCCCTGCAAACCCCATTTACACAATAAAGTCTTGATTTTCTCTGACATTATCTCAAACCTTTTCCTTTGTTCAATAAGTATCCTTCGAATACTAGACTGAGCTAAGTTGAAATTTTTTGCTAAATGCTCGTTACTCATCCCCTCGAGGTGCATTTTGTAGATTCTGTTGTTTCGTTTTTCAAGTTCAACTTTATATTCGGTGACAGCTCTGTGAGCTCGCTTATCCTTTTTAGGAATGTACAAAAACTCACCCTGAATATATTTCTGGATTTCTTCAATCAGCTCTGTGGGAAGAACTGTTACTGCATTTTTATATTTCATATTTACACCCCGAAACGTGTGACCTATCAGTCATAACTATAATAGCATTGATGTATCAGATTTTTTGTTTATGTTCTTTTTATAATAAAACATAAACAGCTATATATCAATACACACAATCAAAAAGCGTTGCAGTTTATGAGATTCACCCCTCATCTGCAACGCTTATTTACCAGTTAAATATGTAAAACTATGTCCAACACTCTATTTACTATTACTTCTGAAATGTTATATTAGTTGCACCGATACCACCTTTAATTTTCACAAGATTCTGACCATTTGTGCTACTGACAAAAGTCGAAGCGTTGTTATTATCAATAGTAATTTCACCAATACCGTGCTGAATGTCAAAACTGTAATCGTCTTTGCTACCAATCAGTGTTAAATCAGATGCGCCGACACCAAATTTCAAGCTACTTTTTCCAAGCAATTTTGCGGTCATATCTAATTCTCCGACACCTAAATCCAATGACAGATTGTTAAGAGTACCATCCAGAATACTGATTTGGCCGGCACCACCCTTAATTTTAATATTACTATTAACATCAAGTTTACCAAACTCTGATTTTCCTGCACCTGAATTAAGCTTCATAGTATTTGCTGACAGATAATCTGCAGTTAATCTTCCCGCACCTGTAGCAATGACAACATCTTCAAAAACTAAGTCCTTTGGTATATACAGCTTAAGAATTGCACCATTATATCTAACACTGTTTCTTGTCTTCTCAACAATCTTAAGAACACCATCCTCCTGTGTAACTGTGAGATTCTTCAAATTGCTCTCAACAAATAACTCGTCACTGTGTTCGATGGTAAAATCCGCAGCGTTAATACTAATATACAAAGAATCAGTTTTAGATGTTAGTTCATACGATTTGCACTCACCTAAAACGGCTGTGTCGCTGACACAACCTACTAAAGAAACCAATGCAATAATAATTAATACTCCTAAAATAAACTTTAACATAATATCCACTCCTAAAAATTACTGTTTTGCTGAACTTTTTATTCATTGGTTACATTATAGAGCTCAAATTATTAAATAATCCTTAAATAAATAATTTAAAAAATATTTCAACAGCAACACTCAAGTACGTATAAAAAAGCAGTAAAAAACACTTATCAATTTTGAAAAAGATAAGTGTTTACTGAATACTTGTATTTGACTTTTATAAATTATCTGTTTATTACATTTAAAAGAGATGCAGGTTTCACTTCGCATATAGTTCCGTTTACCGAAAAGTACAGACTTTTGTCACTGTTGTTTATTATATGACTATCAGTTATTTCAGCGTTCTCCATAGCTTTGAGATAGTCGACTATTTCAATAGTAGTCATAGGGAGGATATCATCTTGTGCGGATATCGTTTTAAATATGCTCTCGATTTTGTCCCACATATTTTCTGTGTCAAGGTCGTATGAGTGTCCTACAATTTGAAACAGTGCAAGTTCCTCGTCTGTGTCTATAAAATCGTATGCTAACTTTTGGAGAGCATCGTCGAGATGAAAAACGGTTGCTTTCCATCTGTGATAATCTGTTTGTGGACGAAACGATAAGCTTTCCTCTGAGATTCTCGCATATTCAAATCCGCACTTTTTAGCACATTTTTCAATCAGGTCGCTGTAATAATCAAATGGAACAGCAAAACCTTTGATTTCTCTATGGAACAATTTCTCGAGATTATTTCTATCTTCTTTCAGTTCATACAGAACCTCTGCTTCACTCTTGCCATCCAGATAAGGATGAGTCAACGTGTGGCTTGCTATTTCGTGATCGGAATATAGCGATAAAACTATTTCTTCATTCAGTCGCTTTACAACACAACCACTTTCGTGCACCCACTCAAACTCATTTTTCATAAGTCCTGAATTGAGATTGAACGTACCTTTGAGCTTGTATGCGTTCAGCAGTTCGACAAATCTGACATCCTGCAAAACACCATCATCGTATGTAACATTAAAGGCTTTTGCTTTACCAAACGGATATAATTTTTTGATCATAAGTCACCTCAAAAACTCAAGTTTATCAAGTTAATTGTAACCCATACACCTTCAAAATTGAACCTATATAATCATCTTAACTTTATAAGACGGTTTTGTTTATATAATAGTGATGCCGCTTACCCTCTTTTCTGCTATACAAATTTAAATTACTTAACTGTAATTTTTCCAATCTTCTTAGCATCTATGATAATTGAAACCATACCTAGCTTTTCGAAAGAATTTCTTGTATCAAATCGTAATGAGCGACCTATCTTACCATCCACTTCATTCCAGTATTTATAATGAAAATCCCCATTTTCATCGCAATACTCAAGTAACTCCACGTCAAATCCAGCCTGCTCAAACACTTCACAAAACTGTTTGTAATCATACACTATTTTATGGGTGAAAGCAGGGTGGTTAGGGTCTCCGTTGCCACCAACTTTAACCATATTCTGATACCAATCATTACGGAAATTCTTATCTGGTACAGCAGCACGAATATATCCGCCATCTTCTAGAAAATCAAAGCAATTTTTTGCTGCAATAATGCCATCTTCTAACGTCATATGCTCCCACACATGTTCTGCCAGAAATGCTGTAGGTTTTTCTTCACTAAACATACGCTCAAAATCTTCTCTGTTTAATAAATCGAGCTCAGTTTCCTGAGTGCTTATCCACCCATCAAATTTTGTATTCCCTGCACCTATTACTATTTTCATTTTACACCTCTACAAAGTCAAGCTTCACAAAATCATTTTCTTCCAACAATCACAGTATGATTACTTGCACCAAGCAAAAAAGCCGATAAGATTCAAATTCCCCATCAGCTTTTATATTTGCTATTTTATTTACAGTAAATTTCTATGGCTTTAGATACAAACTCAGCAGTGCCTGTTGCGTGTTTGTCGATGTTCTTTTTAAAGCGTTCATCTGCAACATACATCTGACCTAGTCCTTTTAGAATCTCGTTGTGGCAGGTGTAGAAATTCTCTGTGATGTAGCTTTGCAGTTCTTTTACAATTGCTTGGGCTTCGTTCGAGTTGGGTGCTTTTCCGTCTTGCAGGCAATAAGCAAATTTTTCAAAAACTTCATTTAGTCCGTCATTTACCTGTTGCCATTTATCCTTACTGTAACTAGCTGTTTTTTCAGCGTGTTCTTTATATGCACCTGTTTTGCCCCAGCGTTCTTTTGCTTCTGCTTCATACTGTCTACGGGCGGTTTCATATTCGTTGTTATCAAATGCGGTCATTGTAGTCTTTCCTTTCTCGGCACTGTCCAGTGCATCTATGATTCTTTGCAAACGCTCCTTTTTGAGAATCAAAAGTTTTCTCTGCTCTTTGAGTGCTTTTTGTTTATCGTAATCAGGAGAGGATAGAATCTCTGAAATGCTTTTAAGCGGGAAGTCGAGCTCTCTATAGAACAATATCTCTTGCATACGCACAAGGGATTTTTCGTCATAAAACCGATAGCCGTTTTGCTCATCAACAAAGGCAGGTCTAAGCAGACCGATTTCATCGTAATAGTGAAGTGTACGCACGCTAACTCCACAAAGCTCAGCAAATTCTTTAATATGCATTTTCATAGAATCACCTCTCTGCTGTAGAGTATAAAGTATAACGCAACGTCAGAGTCAACACTTTTATTATACAAACTTTTCAGTGGTTTCTCAACACTATACTTTGGAATAGATGATATAAGTTTAGAAATCACTGTTCATATGAAATATAGAGTGAAATTAACGGAAAGAAAACGTTGAATCATTACTATAAATTGACAAACCTCAGACATAATATAACATACTAAAAAAACTCCCCGAAGATATGCAAACGCACATCCTCAGGGAGTATCTTATTGGTATTCAATTCACTAAATCAAACCCAGATTTTCTTTCCATTTCAGGATTCTTTTTACTGACTCATCAATCTGGCTCCCAGCAATTTCGCCGTTGTTAACAGCAGCTACAATAGCATCTACAGAACTGCTGTAATCCTCACAGATTATCATATCATTACCGGCTTTTACTGCAAGCACCGCAGCGCTGTTTCCATCTGTAAACTGCTGTATTCCCTCCATAACAAGGTCATCGGTTATAATAACACCATTAAAGGAAAGCTTGTTTCTGAGTTCATTATGTACAGGAAGTGATAGAGATGCAGGCATTAAAGGGTCAATACAGTTAACAATATTATGGGTGACAAGCACGCAATCTGCACCTGCATTTATACCTGCTTTGAATGGTTTGAAATCGCCATTCTCAAAAGCAGAGTATTCTCTGTCGTCGTATGCCATCGACTCGTGTGTATCAACGCTTCCGCCATATCCCGGAAAGTGTTTCAGGCAGGAGCCGATGCCGTTTTGCTTCATAACTGACACTACAGCATCAGCATACTGAGCGGTTTCATCAGCGTTCAGACTGAAGCATCTATCGTAGATGTAGTTAGTTTCATCAAGTGGAACATCACACACAGGTGCAAGGTTAACATTAACACCAAGTGAAAGCAAAAGCTGTGCCTTCTCCAAAGTGTCGCTTTTCACTATATCCATACCACCCTGTGTAAAAAGCTCCATTGGTGATAAAAACGGAGTTGCTCTTAACTGCGGGTTTGAGCTGACTCTTACTACTGTGCCGCCTTCTTCATCGGTCGAAACGAGCATTGGCACGTAGTTAAGGCTCTGATACGACTCAATCATCGCTTTCACTTCATCGGCACTCTTTTCTTCAAATGAATGTGAGTAAAGACAGATAGCACCAACACCATAAGAAGATGCCGCTTCAATATTAACACCCTCGTGACAGCTGACCATCATCATCTGGGCAACCTTTTCCTCAAGTGTCATGGAATTTAAAAGTATTTCAGTTTTATCAGGCTCAGTAGGAGCCTCAGTCACAGGTTCAGTAGAAATAGTTTCATCGTTTGTTGTTTCACTCATATCAGAAAGTGATGAATCGCCTAAAAAATAAGCTGCACCCACTGCTATAGCAAATACTATAATAATTGAAAAAATGCTCAGTAACGCAAATTTACCTTTTTTCATAATAACACCTCACCAGGTTATTTCATCATTATTCTAAGCTACACTACGCAAATTTTCAATAGTATTATTGCACAAAACAAAAAGGCTCCGAAAAAATTGTTTCGGAGCTTTTTGTGTGGAAAAAATTTAAGTGGTTTTTATGAAAAGGAGTTGTACATATAATCAGGATGCAACCGTAAGACGGTCAATACTCCTGCCCTTTTTCATAAGAGCAGAATAAACATCTGTACATTTTTTATACTGTGCAAAAAGTTTTTCGGCTTTTACTTTATCAGAGTACACCTTGAAGTAGCCTGTACATTTAAGTTCGTCTTTTCTATTCTCGATGAAACCCACTACATCAAGTGGCGGATATCCCAGAAACAAACCGATTTCGTGTGGAAAATCTTCTTTTTTGCTCAATCGTTTTACGAGCTCTACGATACACTTCTGTGGCGAAGAAACATCGTAACCACGCTCGCTGAGCAAACGATTAGCAGTATCATCTTTTAAGTCAAATCCGAGCTTACTCGGTCTGTAAATATAGATAAGAGCCTTGCCGTTTCTGTATCTCAGCGGTACAGCTCTAATCCCTTTTTTACCCAGAAGCCTGTTAAAGGAGCAAAGAGATTTTACCATTTCGTTTTTATCTGTAAAACTACAGGAAAACATACTGGCAGTTTTTATCCCTGCCAATGTAGGTGAACAATTTCTAATAATCATCTCTTCAG
>JAFUKO010000092.1 GCA_017473555.1 Ruminococcus sp.
TAGATACGGTAGGAAAGAATAAGAAAATAATAGCCGACTACATAAAGAATCAGCTAGAAGAAGATTACGCAAAAGACCAGATGACATTAAAGGAATTCACAGACCCGTTTACGGGTAGCAAGAATAAGTAGGCAAAAAAAAGACAGCCGCACGTGAGCGGCTGCCAGTGATGGTAATGCGGTGTCAAATCTCAATGCCCCTTTTAGGGGTTGAGCCAGTAATAGCCCCTTATAGGGGCAGTGCAAACCACCAGTTGAACTGGTGGTTTTGATTGTAGATTCGATACGTATCTCACGTTTTAATATGCTTGTATTATCCTTTGATTTTGGCAAACACTAGGGAAAAGGAGTGTTTGTATGATTAAACGATTGGGTGACAGTACGATTGAATTTTTGCGTATGCCGAGTATAGTAGGTTTTGCAAGTGCTGTCGGTAAAAAGGAAGCTCAAGGCCCGCTTAAAGACGATTTTGATAAAATATCCTACGATATGC
Source organism: Ruminococcus sp. (assembly GCA_017473555.1). GTDB lineage: Bacteria > Bacillota > Clostridia > Oscillospirales > Acutalibacteraceae > Ruminococcoides. The sequence goes on from JAFUKO010000092.1 coordinate 493, forward strand.
GTATGGGTCAGGATACATGGGAAAAGGCAGAGAGCCAGCTCCAGAAAGAGGTGCTTAGTATTGCTCTGTCTAAAGCTGAGAAAAATGCCTGTGATATTGATTTTTTGTTCGCAGGAGATTTGCTTAACCAGTGCATCAGCAGTAGCTATGGTTTAAAAGATTTTTCGATACCATATCTTGGTCAGTACGGAGCGTGCTCGACAATGGTGCAAGGACTCATAATGGCATCGGTAATGGTAGGTAGCGGTGCATCACATCTGTCAGCGTGTGTGACATCTTCTCATTTTTGTTCAGCAGAAAGACAGTATCGTTTTCCGCTTGATTACGGTGGACAGCGACCACAGTCGTCCCAGTGGACAGTGACGGGTGCGGGCTGTTGTATACTGAGTGATGGCGTGGGTGACAGCTCGCCAAAGGTAAAGATAGCAACCGTAGGTAGGATAGTTGATTTAGGTGTGACTGACCAGAATAATATGGGAGCTGCTATGGCTCCTGCTGCAACGGATACGTTGCTGAGATTTTTCAGGGATACCTCAACTTTACCGTCAGACTACGATATGATATACACAGGCGATTTAGGTAAAATCGGCTCAGAACTTTTGTATGAACTACTGAGTAAAGAGGGTTTTGATATAAAAGACAGGCACAAAGATTGCGGTGTGATGATATTTGATACGGAGGATATGGACGTGCACTCGGGTGGTTCGGGATGCGGCTGCTGTTCTAGTGTGCTTTGTGGCCACATTCTAAGAAATGTGGTCAAAGGAAATCTGAAGAACATCCTTGTTATGGCAACAGGTGCACTGCTAAGTCCGACTTCAATACAGCAGAGTGAAACAATTCCGTCGATTGCCCATCTTGTCAATATTGTGCTATGACGAAATTTCAGTGGAGCTGTTTTCTTTTTAGCATATTTTGATACTAAAACAAAAGGCTTGGCATATTACTGCCAAGCCTTGGTCGTTTATGTAAGTTTTTATTCGCAAAGAGCCTTTAGTTCATCGATAGCTTTCTTTGCGTCATCAGGCTTGAACACTGCTGTGCCAGCGACACAGATGTCAACGCCTGCTTTAGCTGCGGTTGCGATAGTATCTTTTGCGATACCGCCGTCAACCTGTACGAGTAAATCAAGGTTGCGTTTTTTAGCTTCAGCTTTGATAGTTTCAACCTTACTCATCATATCAGCCATAAAGCTCTGACCGCCAAATCCAGGCTCAACCGTCATAACAAGAACCATGTAAAGTCTGTCGAGATAAGGGAAAACAACCTGTGGGTCGGTTTTAGGTTTGATAGCAAGAGCAGGCTTAACGCCACGGCTTTCGATTTTCTTGAGAGTTTCTTCAATGTCAGAGTCAGACTCAGTGTGGAAAGAAATGATGTCAGCTCCTGCATCGCAGAAATCATCAATATACTTGAGTGGTTCTGAAATCATAAGATGCACGTCAAATGGTTTGTCAGTGTATTTTCTGAGCATCTTTATTACAGGGGCACCAAATGTAAGGTTAGGTACAAAGTGAGCATCCATAACGTCGAGGTGCATCATATCAGCACCTGCTTTATCCATTCGCTCGATTTCGTATCCGAATTTTGAAAAATCACAAGATAACAGTGATGGGGCAATCTGCATAGTTATTCTCCTTTGAATTTTTAAGACCTTTTAACGAGCTGGGCAACGATAGTCGCTATGCTCCAGAAAAGTATGTATAAAAGCATTTCGAATATGCCGAGTATTGATACTGAGGCATACAGCACCATTGTCGCACTCAGCAGTACGCCAAGGATGAGTCCGAAAACTTCGATGATAATACCGATTGTAAGATTCTGTCTGAACGATGCAACATTAGTGAGGGCGCGCATAAATGATACAAAGCTACCTCTTGTCGCAATATACGCACGAGAGCTCTGTTCTTTTTTAGAGCGTACATCATTACAGGTGTTTGCAAATCCTGTGTTGAGTACTTTGATTGTACGAGCGTAAATGCCGTAATCATCGGCGATTTTTTCGGCAGTGATGTTGCAGTCAGATGTGCTGACAGCAAGACATATACCGTGTTTCTGAGCTGTCCACAGCTCACGTTTTATCTTTTCGTCTGCTTTGTACTGTGTGACAACCATAGCGATGAGCTGTCCTGAACACGCAATATAAGTAACATCGTATTTACTGTTTTTATATTTTGCTTCATCGGCTGCATCTTCGACAAAAATGTGGAAGCGGTCGAGTAGCTTTCGGTTTCCGATGAGAACTCGCTCGCCGTTAATCCAGCCGACAAGTCCCAGCTTGTCCTCGTAGATAACACTCTCAACCTTTGGGAGTATATCTTTGTTTTTCTTCAGGATGTCAGAGAAAGCTCTGTATAAAGGCGAGCCCGCCTCTTTCATAACGACAGCTGCCGACAGCATTGCCTCCTCGACTCTGAACTCTGCAAAATACTTTATGGTTTTAATCTTAACACTGTTTTTCGGATAAAGCTCCTTTGCGTTTACCATAACAGCGTTACAACCTGAAAATTGTCTGACAGATGGGTAACCGCTAACCATAGCGTTGTTTTTGAGAGAGTTTTTGCACATTATAAGAAGTGGTATATTTCCTGCCAGTAGCGATACCATTGGAATACTGATACAGCTCATAACAGCAAGAGCTGATACACCGCCGACAAAAGTTTTGAAAATCACGCCGTAGACTACTGCGACAAATACAGAGCTGACTAAAGTGATAGGGGACAGCTTGCCGGATAATTCTTCGCTAGGGTCAGGAGCGTATGAGATTTTCAGAAAGTCGCTTAATGACTCTGTTTTGTGTTGATATGCGATTGAGGAGCTCTGTGCGGTTGTACCGCTGAGCATTTTGCGAGAAGCGTCCTCGTCGTTGAAAATCTTAGCACAGTATGCAGGTGTTTTTGCCGTGATGAATTTGAAGTTGCTCTTGACTCTGAGCACCATAACCATTCTGCCAAGGCAGTTGAGAGTAAAGCCAAGTGAAATAATCAGCGTATAGATGAAGTATTCGCCACCTACAAACGCACCTGACATAAATAGTGAAACCAGTTGTTGGAATAAGCAAGCGATATATGCACACGAAAGTGCTGTGTCGCTGTTTCCTCGAAATCCTTTGAGCGGTTTTAGACCGTTTGTTATTTCATCAAAGCTGATAGCTCCAATCAGTAATAGCACTAAAAGTTGAGCTACACAGTAGATGAGAGGTGTGAAACCTGTACCGCCAAACATAGCACCGCCTGCTTTTATTTCCATAACTGTGAGTGTCAAAGTTGCAATGAACAAGCACAGCAAAAGCGTTGCTTTTACTATGAGTTTTCTGAGATTCTGTGACAACTCACTTGCTACAAACTTTGAATCCTGATTGGCTTCGAAAGTGAAAGCTTGGTTTTTAGAGTTGTCCTTAGTTTTGCTGTTCTTTGGAGTTTCTGCTTTTATCGGGATAATAATACGGTAGGCGATTTTAAAGAACTTTTTAACCTTTTTAATAGGATTTTTAAGCTTAGGTTTTGCGTTGTTTGTATTTACCTGTTGCTCAGGTTTTGCACCCGATTTTGCTTTTTCGTGAACGCTTTTGGTTTTAGGTGTAGCAGGGCGTTTTTTTGAGATGACCGAGTCATTTGATTTTAAGTATTCATCATACTCGCTTTCAACAATCTCGGTGAACTTGCCTGCTTTTAAATGAATGCAGTTGACCTTGCTTTCGTGTTGGTATGTAGGTATTTTTGCTACGACCTTTTCGCTACCGACATAAAACTTAGGTTTGCCGAAAATCTGTTCGTAAGGACTCGGAGTTTTCTGCTTTTGTCGCTCATCGTGACGAGAGGTTTCCTTTGCCTTTCGTTCGTATTTCTTAAGGGCAGAAGTAGGGTCGATGTCAATATCGATTTCGCTTATATCCTGAAGTTCTATCCTGTGTTTTTTAGGAATCGGGTCAAAGTCTTCGATGATGTCATCGGCGATTATTGTACCTTCTTCAGGCTCATAGGTAAGCTCGACTATCGTAGCATCTTCGACAGTTTCAGATGGTGCGATTTCGGCTTCACCTGAGGCGAGCTTTTCCTTTGCTTCTTCTCTTCGTTTAGCGGCTTCTTCTGCTTCCAGCGGAGTGAGACGCTTGTATTTTACCTGCTTGTCCTTGGTGGAGTAAATTTCCTCCATCTTAGAACTGCTGTTATCCTTTTTTTGTGGGGTTGATGCTTTTGAAATGTCAGTAAGCTCAGGACTCTTAGCCTTTTTATCTTCTTTTTCTTTAATCGGTCTTGTGCTGTCCTTGCGCCATATCTTCATTTCATCAACTCCTCTCTGAAAATTTTAGAATTTATTAAATGTAAGTTTATCTTCCTTGGGCAACCTTGTACATAATAATGCCTGCTGCAACAGATGCGTTGAGCGAGTTAATCTTGCCCTTTAACGGGAGAGATACGATAGTGTCGCATTTTTCTCTGACAAGTCGGCTGATGCCCTTGCCCTCGTTACCGATAACGATAGCACAGCCACCTGAAAAATCACATTTTGTGTAGTCTGTGCCGTTCATATCAGCACCGTAAACCCACACGCCCTGCTCTTTTAAGTCATCTATTACTGCAGAGATATTGTTGACTCTGGCAACAGGTACATATTCGACCGCACCTGCTGATGCTTTGCCTACTGTGTAGGAAAGTCCGGCACTGTGTCGTTTTTTGATAATAACTCCGTGAGCACCTGAACACTCAGCGGTACGTATAATAGCACCGAGGTTGTGAGGGTCTTCGATTTCGTCAAGAATTACGATAAACGGAGCTTCTTCTCTCTCTTTAGCAAGGGCTAAGATATCCTCGACTGTTGAGTATTCTTTAATAGCTGCAACTGCAACAATGCCCTGGTGTGTAGCACCGCCTGTCATAAAGTCGAGCTTTTTTGAGTCGACTTCTTTGATAGTGATGCCCTTTTTCTTGGCTTTTGAAATTATTGCTACGATTGAGCCTGCGTGGTTATTTTTTGAAACCAGTATGCTTTCAATCGGTCTGCCTGACGAAAGAGCTTCAGTAACGGGATTTCGACCCGCTATGATATCGTCTTTTTTCTCTCTGTTCTGATTATCCATAATTTATGTATCCTTTATATGTTATACTTATACATATATATTGTACCACGCAAAAGATACAAGTATAGTTACAATTTAGAAATATATCGCCGATTTATGGCTTTTTGGACAGGAAAACCGCACCATGATCGATATAGTCGTCAATAATACCGTACATACCTGTGACAGGGTCTTTGAACAAATCTATTTTTGGAGGGAATACGGTGAAGCTGAAAAACATCACAAAGTAAGTCATTAATAGCAATACAGCTACAGGAAAGTAATCAGCTATATCGTTGTCGTTTGTTATCAGACGATAGGAAAGATACTGGCTGAGTATTACAAATACTGCTGATGATAGTAAATCCAGCCACAGTATAGGTTCTTTTGTAAATAGGTTGTAGGCGTAGAAAAATGTGACTATGGCTATAGATAAAAAGTACAGCGAAACTGTCTTTGCGACTACAAACTTTTTAAACGGTGGTTTTACCCACAGCAGTTCTATCACCGACCACAAAACATAGCCTACTGCAAAAATCTTGACGTGCTCCCACACGCTTTCGTTGACTGAGCCGAACAGTATTGATAAAGTCGAACCGCCACTCAAATCGTACACAAAGTGGAGAAGTGCCGCTGTCAGGTAGATAACAGGTGCACCGACTATTTCTAAATTTTTGAACTTTCTTTCACTCATAAAAAAGCCCCCGACGTATATTAGTGTGTTTAAATATATGTCGAAAGCTTTAGTTAAATTCTCATATCAGCGTATAAAATATGACGGTGGAGAGTACACCGATTGCACAGTACAGACAACAGCAAAGTATTCTGCTTATTATTACACCTTTTGGTTTTGCAGAAGATACCGTGTCCATATCACGTAGCATTTTTTTAGCCTCTTTTTCGAGCACCTCGCTGGAAATTGACGCATATTCGGGTCTTAGCACCAAAAGTGCCCTTTCATAGTATTTGTTGTTTGTGTCAGTTACTTCGATTATCTGATGGCTTATCCCTTTTATCATAACAGCACCGTCCTTTTTCTTACAATTATAATGGTCAAAGATGGTGTGTGTTATGCTTTATAAGTTTATTTTTCCTTAAAATCAACAATTCGATGTTGAAAAATATGAGTTTTAAGAAATATACATTTTGTATTATTCAAAATTCCAATAATAAATGTGGAAAACTATGTGGAAAACAAGGAAAACTTTTTTAAAACCCCTTGGAGATATCTATATTATTATATTTTTTGGGGTTGTTGATAAGTTTTTTGTAAACCGACACATAAGTTCTTTATGCGAAATTAAGTCCAAAAAATTTACAGAATGTAATATTTTACAAGTCAACAAGTTTTTTGAAATAAAAATAAAAAAGTATGATTTTTTGTAAAAAACTTTATTTTCTTACAGATAATCGGATATTACCACATTCGGTTAACTACATTTACAGCCCTAAAATTAAACGGCATTGAAAGTTTTATATATTAGTGTTAGAATAAAGCGTTATTATTTATGAGGCAGATACTATGAATCTATGTTTTAGGAGGAATTGAAATTGAAAAGTGCAAAAGTTAAGCTGTGTTCTATAGTGCTTAGCCTGACGATGCTTTTGTCGGTGCTTTCGTTTTTACCGGTGGATGCGGCAGAAATAAAGGTGAAGGACTCTCAAAGCAGTGCGTCATTTTATGCTGTTGAAGATGAATACGGAATTCATTTTCACGGACCGACAGGTAACAATCTGACAGATACTGAAGATAAAACCGAAGATGTGACAGTTATTGAAAACATAAAAGAATACAATGAAGTGACAGGACAGTCATCTGCATCAGGCAAAAGCAACAGTATGATAAGAAAGGCTTCGAGATTGCCTGACAGCGTTGATAACAGTACGAGTATTTATTTTCCTGAAATCGGTGACCAGGGAAATCTCGGCTCTTGTCTTTACTGGGCACAGGTTTACTACCAGTACACTTACGAAATGAACAGAGCGAGAAATATCCCTACAACCTATGAAACTACATTTTCGCCACAGTGGAGTTACAACGTTGCCACAGCAGGTGAGGATATGCAGTGTACCACACCGATAGCTCTTAATTTTATGAAATATCAGGGCAGTGTGCCAATTACTCAGGTGCCTTATGATGAAGATTATTTAAACGCTCATCCGACTGAAGAGATATGGAGAAATTCTATCAACTACCGCTTGAAGGAGTATTATTTTCTTGAGGATGTAGGATTTGTGGGTGCTGAGATAACATCTCCTGATGACAGCGATCTTGAGCTTATTAAAACAGCACTTAACAACGGCGAAGTGCTCAGCTACTCAACAATGATGCTTGGTTGGAGTCACGTAGAACTTACTGCGAATAAAGAGGCGCCTGAAAACGATGACCACGTCGGAGAAGTAGCTGTTACAAGTATGGACAGTCAGGACGGCGGTCACAGAATGACACTTGTCGGCTATAACGACAACATCTGGATTGATATCAATAAGAATGACAAGGTTGATAAAGGTGAGATGGGTGCGTTCAAAATTGCAAACTCATGGGGCACAGAGTATGGTAACGATGGTTTTGCGTGGGTTGCTTACGATGCCCTTAACGATACATCGTGTGTTGAAGGTGTAAAGCCAAATCAGGACAGAAGTAGTATTTTTACAGAAATTACAAGATTTGAGCTTTTGCCATATGGTGAAAAAACCGACCTTTACTTAAAATACACACTCAACACTTCTGACAGAACACACGTAGCAGTTGCGATAACTGCCGAAAAAGACCTTGGTGTGCAGTATGCGTCTGCTTATTCAAATATGAACTTCGGTGCTCCGGTAGCCTATGACGGTTCGACTTTTGCTACTGACGGCACAATGATAATGCCTATACAGGCAGTGTTTCCTGAGGTTACCAGTGATAACTTCACAGATTACACCTGGACTGTCACATTCAAAGATATGAGAAGCGATGATTGTGTGCTGACAGTCAAGGACGCAGTAATAGTTGATGAAGCTAAGGGTATAAATTACGAAGTAGAGAACACCTATCCTATGCAACTTGAAAATGAAGAAAAAGATATCGTGTATTATGAATCCGACTTAAACCATGCGATTGTTTACTATCGTGGATTCTACACACCATCTATCAGCTACAAACTCGATGTTAGTGGTGCACAGTGGCAAAAGAACGTTGAAATGACCGAGTGCATTGAAGAATACGGCTATACTCATAAATTCGTAATTGATCTTATGGAGAGTGACAGTGCAACACTTTATTTTACAGATGAAGACGGTTCGGTAGATGACAACAACGGCGAGTATTTCACCGCCACAAAAGGACGCAACTGTTACATAACTGAAAATGTGGGAAAACCGCTCACTATTTCTATGACTAACGACCTTGACGAAGTGGCAGATGTCGGTAGGTTCGGACTCTTTACTTCAGAAGTGAGTGGTGGATATGAACCATATACATACGAGTATACTATCACAAATCTTACGACAGGCGATGTAACCAGTGACGTAGAGCACAATGACCCTATCAAAGGTGTGTATTTTACAAACTTGGGTGACTACAAAATTGTTGTTAATCTTATTGACTGTGCCGGCACAGTAGCTACTGATGAAAACTATGTGTCAATTATCGACATTCCGTTTGAGTTTACTACCTTTGAAGCTACAACAGAGTTTAATAACTTGGTGGATGGTCATCCTATTACTTTTACTGCGGTTACAAATTTTGAAAACATCGGACTTCGTTATGGTGTTTACAACGAATATGATTTTACTATCAAACTTGGTGACGAAGTCTTTTATCACACAACCATACCTATGAAGTATGAGTTGACTAACCCTGAGTATATGACAAGTACTGTTATCGATAAGTGGACGCCTGATATGCCTGGTACATATGAAGCCAGAATTTCAGCAACGGATTGTGCAGGAGAATATGCTGAAAAAACCATACGCTTTACTGTAAACAAATGTGTTATCGGTGATGCTGACGGAAACGGAGAAATCAATATCATTGACTCAACATTTTTACAGATGTGTTTAGCACATGTGATCGATGATAGTTGTCTGAGTATTATTACTGCTGATGCAGACAGGGACGACAACATCACTATCAGTGATGCTACATATATCCAGATGTATCTTGCTAATGTTTCGGGCGTTGATTTTGTGGGAACAGTTCTTTGAGCCAATGATTTAAAAGCTTAATAATAAACAAGATGAATTGTCAAACTAAGTGCAACACTTTTCGAGATGATTCATAAACAAATCAACTGGTTTTTTGAAACCTAAAACTTTCTTGGGCCTGGCGTTAATCAACGCCAGGTTCTTTTTTAATGTTTTAGGGCGAACCCTCGAA
>JAFUKO010000093.1 GCA_017473555.1 Ruminococcus sp.
ATACATCAAAGAAATCGATGAAAAAATCGACTCTATCACTAAGTAAGGAGGAAATGCTCTGGTTATAGATTACGTAGGCGTAAAAGAGATTAACGGCTCGCTTATCGTTATTGATGGCGTTAAGGGCGTTTCCTTTGAAGAAATCGTTGATATACAGCTTGAGGACGGCACTAAACGTCAGGGCAGAGTTGTACAGATTGAGGGCGACAGAATTGTTGTTCAGGTATTTGAAGGCTCACGTGCTTTAAGTTTGCAGAATACTAAGACAAGACTTACAGGCAGACCGATGGAAATGCCACTCTCTCCTGAGATTATGGGCAGAGTTTTAAACGGTGCTGGTAAGCCGATTGATGGTTTGGGCGAGATTTTTCCTGAAAAGAAGCAGAACATCAACGGTACACCGATCAACCCTGTATCACGTATCTACCCTAGAAACTACATCAACACCGGTATCTCAAGCATCGACACACTGATGACACTTATCCGTGGTCAGAAGCTCCCTATCTTCTCAGGCTCGGGTATGAAGCACAACGAGCTTGCTGTACAGATTGTAAGACAGGCAAAAATCAGCGGTGCTGATTCTTCTAACTTTGGTGTTGTTTTTGCCGCTATGGGTGTACAGAACGACGTTGCTCAGTACTTCAAAAAGAGCTTTGAAGAAAGTGGTGTTATGAGCAGGGTTGTTATGCTCTTAAACCTATCTAACGACCCTATTATCGAGCGTATGCTCACTCCAAAATGTGCTTTAACTGTTGCTGAATACCTTGCTTTTGAACTTGATATGCATATTCTTGTTATTATGACTGATATGACATCATACGCTGAAGCTTTAAGAGAATTCAGCTCATCCAAGGGTGAAATTCCGGGCAGAAAAGGTTATCCGGGTTATCTTTACTCCGACCTTGCTTCAATGTACGAAAGAGCCGGTATGATTAAAGGCAGTAAAGGTTCTGTTACTCAGATTCCTATCCTTACAATGCCTAACGATGATATCACTCACCCTGTACCTGACCTTACAGGTTACATTACAGAAGGACAGATTGTACTTGACAGAATGTTACAGAGTCAGGGAATTTACCCTCCTGTTAACGTACTGCCTTCTCTCTCGCGTCTTATGAAAGACGGTATCGGTGAAGGTTACACAAGAGAAGATCATCAGGGACTTGCTAACCAGCTGTTTGCTTCATACGCTAAGGTTATTGACGCAAGAAGCCTTGCTTCTGTTATCGGTGAAGAAGAGCTTTCCCCTATTGACAAAAAATACATCGAATTTGGTAAACAGTTTGAGAGTATGTTTGTAAATCAGGGTAATACTGAAAACAGAACTATTGAACAAAGCCTTGATTTAGGCTGGAAGTTACTCTCAAATCTTCCTAAATCAGAGCTTGATCGTGTTGACGACAAGTTGCTCGACAAATATTATGTTGAAAACATTTAATTTCAGAAAGGATGGTATATTATGGCTTTGAATGTAGCTCCGACCAAAGGTAACTTAATAAGTACAAAGAAATCGCTACAGCTGTCTAAAGTAGGCTATGAACTTTTAGACAGAAAGCGTAATATACTCATCCGTGAAATGATGATGCTGATTGACAGAGCAAATGAGATTCAGAGCAAAATCGACTCTGCGTTCAACGACGCATATCTAGCTTTACAAAGAGCTAACATTACGCTCGGTTTTTGTGACGAGGTTTCGCTCTCTACCCCTATTGATGACAGCATTAAGCTTGATTATCGTAGTGTTATGGGTGTTGAAATTCCGATTCTTAGCATTGATAAAGCTGAGAAATACGAACTGCACTATGGTCTTGCTTCGTCAAACTCAGCTTTAGACGAGGCTCAGATGAAATTTATGCACGTTAAAGAGCTTACTGTTGAGCTTGCCGAAATTGAGAACAGTGTATACAGGCTTGCTGACTCAATCAAAAAGACCCAAAAACGTGCAAATGCTTTGAAAAACATTATGATTCCAAAATTCGAAACAGCTGTAAAAACTATTACTGACGCACTGGATGAGAAAGAACGAGAAGAGTTTTCACGTCTGAAAGTAATAAAACAGCAAAAATAACAATAATTTTGTAAAAAAATATGTATTTACATAGTAAATATACTATTGACAAAACGAGTAGAATTTTATATAATGTTAAGGCTGGTTGGAAACAAATATGTTTTCAGTCGGATATGCGCTGATAGCTCAGCTGGATAGAGCAACTGCCTTCTAAGCAGTAGGTCAGGGGTTCGAGTCCCTTTCAGCGCGCCATATGGTGGGTATAGCTTAGTTGGTTAAAGCGCCAGTTTGTGGCACTGGAGACCATCGGTTCGAATCCGATTATCCACCCCACTTGACTCATTAGCTCAGTCGGCAGAGCACTTGACTTTTAATCAAGGTGTCCGGAGTTCGAATCTCCGATGGGTCACCATAAACCACTCAGGAAACTGAGTGGTTTTTTTGTTTTATATGTAACTTTTTAGAATTATTTTGCGACTTATATAGTGTAAGCTAATATACACACAACTTATTTATGAGGGTTAATATGGACGACAAACAAATTATTGAAATGTATTTACAGCGTAATCAGGACGCTGTTTTACATACTCAGCAAAAGTATGGCAAGTACTGCTACAAAATCGCTTTTAACATTCTCAAGAACTTTGAGGACTCGAGCGAATGTGAAAACGATACATACATCGAAACGTGGAACGCAATTCCGCCACATAACCCGAATAATTTTTTGGCTTTTCTTGCGAAAATCACAAGACGATTGAGCATCAACAAGCTGAGAAACAATACCGCTAAAAAGCGTCTGAGTAATGACAGTGTTTGCTTTGAAGAGCTAAGCGAATGTATCAGCGATAAAAGCGAAGTGTACGACTCAATTGAAGTTGAGGAGCTAAAGAATATTATTGAAAAGTTTCTGAAGAAACGCTCGGCTGATGAAAGGAACATATTCATTTGCCGTTATTTTTACGCTGACTCTGTCACTGATATCAGCGAACAGTTAGGCTTTTCGCATAGCAAGGTCAAGACCACTCTGCACCGTAGCAGAAAAGCGTTGAAAGGATATCTTATAAAGGAGGGCGTGTTCAGTGAATAAAGACAAACTCGTTGATGCTATCGGATTACTTGATGACAAAATGATAGCTGACGCAAAAACTAAAAAAGCACACACTCCGATTTACAAGCAAATCATTGCCGCTGTGCTGATAATTGTGCTTATTCCTGTGGCATTGTTTGGTGGTATGAGTTTATTTGGCAGGTTTATGTACGCAGGATCAAGCGGACCGTCAACGGAATATGAATTTAGTATACTGGAGCTTTCGTCGCTGTGTAGGACAAGCTTTGATGCTATGCTTAACTCTGACGTGGGGATTAATCCGAATTCTTTGAATAATAACCTTGGAGCAAATGCGATTGAAATTCGCCACGCAAATGAAATGAGGGTAATATTCACAACTCAGAACGGAATTTTTGAGTTTTACAAATTTGACGAGGATTACATTGAATCGAGCTACAGCCTTGAAAAAATGGGATTACCTTCTTTTAATCAGGGCGACAGCACAACGCTGATTCAGATTGATGAATATGGAGAAAATGCTCTGCTTGTTTCCTCTGAGAATATGTCGCAGTCTGGTGCTGACATAAGTTACAAAAATCTCAACTTTGTCAGAAATGAAATTACAGATATTGAAAAAAGTGACGCTCTGGCATTTGATGCATATGAATTATCCGAGAACAGATACCTCAACACAAGCAAAGATTTTGTTGATAACACAGACTGGCTGAGTTCAAAAATGGCGGTTTATTACGACGAAAACGGCAAAAAGGTTGAGAGCTTTATAAGAGTTCCAAAAGATGAAGAAAAAGGCTATATCATTGGTAACGCTGAGCTTGTTGAAGTGAGAGATGACGGAAGTTACAAGATATATGACCTTTTCAAACAAATAGAATTTGAGGATGATTAATATGAAAAAGAGAGTGTTGTTGCTGATTACACCCATTATAACACTGATACTGGAAGCTTTGCCGTATGGTGTTAAAATGAATTTTGCCACTGCTGATAGCACTATAACCCGATACACCTCGTATTTTGACACACTGCCGTATTTTTACGCGATGTTTTCGCCATTGATTACCGCTGTTTTAAGCTGTGCGATATTTATAGTACTGTTAATCTATTGCTTTTGGGGAAATCGGGTACTGTTGATAATAGTAAAAGTGTTGCTTTACATTGCGATAATACTTTCTATTTGGCACTCTTTGTTTTACATAACGGTATTAAGTGTACTGATAACTTTGTCGATGGTGATTGAGCTGGTTGTTATCAAGTGTTACACAGACAAAACGTAGGTTTTCGCAACGCTTTTCGTGAGGGCTCAAAGCCCCTCACCTACAATTTATATTTTTAAGCAAAGAATTAAGCCATATCAGTTTTCGCTGATATGGCTTTTGTTTGTTATAACTATGTATAAATTTGCAATTTTATCGGTTGACAAATTCTATGTCAACTTCACCTACACCACAATGGATGTCAATTTCATTTTCACCAAAGCCTGTTTCAAAACCATCTTTGACTGATTCACCATCGATTTTGACATCTCCGAGTCCTTTGTCTACGGATATTGAGTAATCAATGGTTGAATTGCGGATAAATGTTAAATCTGCTTCGCCTACACCGCAGTCAATTTCACTGTCACCGAGGACTGTTGCAACAAGGCTACACTCCCCTACTCCGATTTGCATATCGAGGTCTGTGAAAGAACAGTTATTTACTGTAATCTCTCCTGCACCGCCGTCAAACTCGGTTTTGTCAGTAACTGTAACATTGTTGAGTGTTACTTCACCTGCACCAAGAGATAAATTGAGCGCTTTAGTGTTTAAATCACTGAGTGTTACTTTGCCTGCTCCCGTGTTAAGTGTAACGCTCGCAAAAGTCACACTCTGTGGCACTGTGAGAACTATTTTATATCCTCTGTCGTTAAGTTTCCATGGACGCTTTGTTTCCTTGATACTAAGAGAGTTTGATGACTCTTCGACTTTTAAATACTCGTAGTTGCTTTGAAGTGACAATGATGTTCCGCTCTTAATTTCAAGCTCGGCTGCTTCGAGGTCTATGTATAGCCTTTCAACATCTTTAAGCTGATAATCTGAAAGCTGTGATACTTCAACTGTTTCATTACCGGTGAACACAACAGAAATGAACGAAAGGCTGGTCAAAATTCCACCAAAGATGGCTACAATAAGAAATATAGCCAATGCCAATGCAAGATACTTTATAATCTTCTGAGCTTCTGTCATTTGATGTCAACTCCTCCGAACAGACATGTTCCCTCGATATAGATTGTCACAGTGTTTGCAGAATTGTTGTTAGCTTTGTTGGAAACACCACCAAAGATTGATGTTGAATTCACTTTAACATTAACATTCTGTGGTACAAAAATATCGATACCACCAAAAATCGCACTGCATTTTACAACGCAATCTTTTGTAATAACAGCGTTGCGAACATCTAGTTTAACACCGCCGAATACAGCATTAAGTTCAGCTCCTGTGAATTCTTCGCCAAGACCGTAGATAACATCCTGACCTGAGAATGTTGCAGTAGCGTTCTTAACACTACCGCCCGACTGGACTACCTGCTCCATAACTTTCTGGCTTTTGCCGCTTTTGAATGAACCGAAAATCATCTTACAACCGACAATGACAATAATAATCGGGAACAAGAGTTTAAGCAGTAAATCAAAGCTTAAGATATTCTGGCAACAGAACAGCAGGAATACACCCACACACAGACCGATAAGGTTGCCTGTTTTGTCGCTATCGGTGAAAATACCGATAAAGCACGGAATGATGAGAATAAGTGTCCACCATCCGTCAAAGAAAATGTTAACGTCGAGAATATCAAGAGAGTTAAGAGCAAACAGAACGCCTGCTAACACTAAAATGATACCCCATAAAATACTTTTAGATTTTTTCATAACCTATCTCCTTTTTATTAAATTAAAGATTAAAAAATCTTTGTTGTCCATTTTGTGCAATCCCATACTTCATCTACCACGTCGAGATAAAACTCAGGCTCGTGACAGATTAACAGGATTGAGCCTTTATACTCTTTTAAAGCACGTTTGAGCTCGTCTTTAGCATCAACGTCAAGGTGGTTAGTCGGCTCGTCGAGGAGCAGAATATTGGTTTCCTTGTTTATGAGCTTACACAAACGTACTTTTGCTTGCTCGCCACCTGAGAGGACTCTCACCTGACTTTCGATGTGTTTTGTTGTAAGTCCGCATTTTGCCAAAGCCGCACGCACCTCAAACTGGTTATATGACGGGAATTCCTGCCACAGCTCGTCGATACATGTGGTTGTGTTATTTGGTGAACTTTCCTGCTCAAAGTAACCTATGAGCAGATTGTCGCCCTGTTCAACTTTACCTGAGAGTGGTGGAATCAAACCTAAAATACTTTTTAACAATGTGGTTTTTCCGATACCGTTAGCACCGACTAAAGCTATCTTTTTGCCACGTTCAAAAACTAAATCAAGTGGCTTTGACAGCGGTTCGTCGTAGCCGATGACAAGTTCTTTAGTTTCGAATATAAACTTGCTCGGTGTTCTGCCGACCTTGAAATTAAACTCAGGCTTTGGTTTTTCCTGTGCAAGCTCAATAACATCCATTTTATCAAGGAGTTTCTGTCGTGACATAGCCATATTTCGAGTTGATACACGAGCTTTGTTACGTGCAACGAAATCCTTAAGCTCAGAAATCTCCTGTTGCTGACGCTTGTAGGCGGCTTCAAGCTGAGATTTTTTCATAGCATAAACTTCTTCGAAATGATGATAATCGCCAACATATCTGTTGAGCTCCTGATTTTCCATATGGTAGATAAGGTTGACTACCTCGTTTAAAAATGGAATATCGTGAGAAATCAGAATAAAAGCGTTTTCGTAATCGATAAGGTAACGCTTGATCCAAACGATGTGCTCTTCATCAAGATAGTTGGTAGGCTCGTCTAACAGCAGAATATCTGGCTTTTCAAGCAATAATTTAGCAAGCAGTACCTTTGTACGCTGACCGCCGGATAAATCGGTTACATCACGATCAAGACCAAAGTCTATAAGTCCTAAAGCTCGTGCTACTTCTTCGACCTTTGCGTCAATAACGTAAAAATCGTGAAGTGTCAGAGTATCCTGAATTGTGCCGAGTTCTTCAAGCATTTGGGCCATCTGGTCTTCGTCAACTTCGCCTAGTTTATCGCAAATCTCGTTCATTCTTGTCTCAAGTTCAAAAAGATATGAAAATGCTGATTTCAGCACATCTTCGATAGTCATACCCTGTGTTAACACTGTATGCTGGTCAAGGTAACCTACTCGGACGTTTTTGCTCCACTCCACCTTGCCCTCGTCCGGCATAAGCTTGCCTGTGACGATATTCATAAAGGTGGATTTACCCTCACCATTTGCTCCAATCAAGCCGATGTGCTCACCCTTTAAAAGACGAAAAGACACATCCAGAAATATTGCACGGTCACCAAAACCATGTGACAAATGTTCTACATTTAAAATACTCATACTATTCTCCATTATATTAATATCTTATATAATATTTTTGGGGTTTATGATATGATAACATATTTTGTAGAAATAGTGAATAGCATATTGATGTTTAATTTTATATTAAATAAAAAACAGACACAAAAATGTGTCTGCTTCTCGATAACTTGTTATGATTATTTCAGGCAACCAAGCAATTCTTCTACGGAAATGCCGTACAATTTTGCAAGTGCTATCAGATTTGAAGTACTCGGATCTGATGTGCCGTTCTCCCATTTTGAGACAGCTTGTCTGCTGACACCGAGGCTTTCTGCAACAAACTCCTGCGTCATTTTACAATTTGTTCTGTAAGTTCTTAAAACTTCACCAAGTGTTTTCTTAATTTCCGATTTTTCCTTTCTGGTTTCACCAGATCTATTGTACTTTATTAACGCTTTAATAACAAGCACCAATACAAACACAGATACAGAAAGTATAATCAAACCTAAAAGAATAAACAAACTTGTTGGTACATAACTGGTCATATGTAACCTCCTCTCATAATTTATGTGCTAATCTTAACAAAAAAGCCAGGTTGAGTCTACCAACTATCACGCAACTATAGGTTAACATAAGGAAAAATACTATGTTTTGTGTAAAATTTCGTCAAAATAACATTTAGAGTTATGCCACGCTCAAATTTAAGGTTAAAAAAAGGATACCCTGACGGATATCCTTTGTTTTTATATGGAGCGGGTGATTGGTGTTTAAAATTTTGACATCGTCTACCACGTTTGTTGCCGTTGTGGTACAGAAAAAACTCATCTTCTC
>JAFUKO010000094.1 GCA_017473555.1 Ruminococcus sp.
CCCTGATGGTGCACCATATATGGCTCGTTGGTCAAGCGGTTAAGACACCGGCCTCTCACGCCGGTAACGGGGGTTCGATTCCCCCACGAGTCACCACTTTGTTTGTCAAAGGAACCTTTTAATTAGTTAGATAGTTGGTGTCGATGACGCAGGGGGTCCACCCGTTCCCATCCCGAACACGGAAGTTAAGACCTGTAGTGCCGAAGATACTTGGCTGGTGACGGCCTGGGAAAATAGGAAGATGCCAACATTTATATTCCTCCATAGCTCAGTCGGTAGAGCACTCGGCTGTTAACCGAGTTGTCGTTGGTTCGAGTCCAACTGGGGGAGCCACATCAAACGGATATCCAATCGGATATCCGTTTTTTTATTGGTGCCTAAAGGCGTGGAAATAAACCCCCAGTTGAACTGGGGGAAGATAAAAAGCTTTAGCAAAAGAAAACCTCCAAGTATAATAGAAATGTGTTTGGCGACGCACTACCTAAAATACAAGGAGGACTTTCACAATGAAAAAGAATAATAACGAAATAAAAACAACAGCTCACTCAACCTACAGATGTCAGTATCATATAGTCTTTGCACCAAAGTATCGAAGATAAGAAGTATACGGAAAACTAAGAAAAGATATAGGCGAGATACTAAGAAAATTATGTGAGCAGAAAAAGGTAGAGATAATTGAGACAGAAGCGTGCCCAGATCATATCCATCTTTTAGTGAGTATTCCACCGTATTAAGTGTATCACAATTTATGGGTTATCTCAAGGGAAAGAGTAGTCTAATGATATTCGATAGACACGCAAACTTGAAGTATAAATATGGTTCAAGGATTTTTTGGTGTAGAGGATATTACGCAGATACAGTAGGAAGAAATAGAAAGACAATCGCAGAATACATAAAAAATCAATTAGCAGAAGATTGTGCGAACGACCAATTAACGCTAGAAGAATACATTGACCTGTTCACGGGTAGCAAGAATAATTAAGCAAAAATAAACAGCCACTCGTGAGTGGCTACTTGAAATTGTAATGTGTTGTCAAACTTTCAATACCCCTGCTGCAGGGGTTGTGCAAACCACCCGTTTAACGGGTGGTTTTGTTTTGCATTAAAAATTTCCGTTAAAAATATGTGTTATTTTTTTCTGCGTTCATAAAAGTACATACCCTTGTCCTTGTACATCTTTGGTATATCATAAATACTGAAATCGTCTCTATCCATTCGCCAGGTTTCACCACCGTTTTCTTTGCTGAAGGTATCCCACGCAGTGATTAGATTATCTGTTTTCTCAATACCGAAATCACTTAGTAAAGGGCTGTATTTATCAGCATCTCTGGTGTAAATGGTCATTACATTATAACGACCGAAAGTGATTTCTTCGTGACTCATATGACCGCCAAAGCCAAAGGTGTTCATACCATCCTGAGAGAGTAAATCTCCGAGGTCTTTGAGTATTTGCAAAGCTTCGTTTGTATTTAATCCGTCGATGAAGTAGACATCCTCGTGAAAGCTGTCAGCTTTGTTTTCACTGTCTACATCTTCGTCATCAAGCGATGTTGGTATTTCCAATATAAAAAACAATGGCTCATCGCTGTGCTTTTTAATAAACTGCTCCATCATAGCTGTCACTTTTGAAACATTGACGTTTGCGAATATGCAGGTTTGATGAACCTCGTATTGCTCAGATAATCTATCAGGAAACGGCACACTGCAACATTTTTTTAGTTCTATCACAATATCCCTCCTTGTGTTTTTCTGATATCAGTTTATCACAGTGATGCTTAGTTTACAATAGGTAAACTTATATTTACATCAAAAGTAATCCGTGCTATAATTCAAAGTAAAGGGTGGCGTATTCCCAGAGGAGCTTATCACTAACTTCATCAAAACAAAGCGTGCAGAGTGCACTGAACTCTCAAAGATTCCACACCCTGCTGAGTTTGAAAAATACTATAATCTTTAATTAGCATTTAAACTACTAAACCACCCGACTAACTAAAATCGGGTGGTTTTTTATACCTATATTCGTTTTTAATTTAATATTTAACTCTAATTCCCTTATGACTTAAAAACCGCTTAAACTCTTCAAGGTTGCCAATTTCAAATGAATCAATCGGGAACCAATACGCTAGATTGGCTTTAGATATGAGTAAAACAAGATTTTTAGATTGTTCAAAATGTTTTATATTACTCAAGTCAACCTCTGCTTTTGTACCATTTGATGAAGTAAACAACAAATGATTTTCAAAAAACTCGTAAGTAGTAAAGAGATTATCATGCTTCATCTCGATGTTGCGTTTCATTCCTAATGAAACTCTTCTGCGATAAATATAATACTCAAACAGGTAAAACAGCGGTACTAATATCCAAGCGAAATTTATCAATTCCTTGCTTATTATGCTGAGTGTTAAATTAATAAAGAACAGAACCAAAAGAACAATATTTAAAATCATTTTAACCGACCGTTGAAACATAAAGTATCTCTGTAGCTCTCTAAAGTTATCTTCTGTTACTTTATAACTCATTTTAAATCTTGGCTCCATAATATCACCTCTTTTTATATAGTAATTAAGATAAAATAGTTTGTCAACAAAAAGGTTACCTCTTGTAAACTCAACTTCGATATGCTAAACTCAAAATATAGATATAAAGGAGTGTTACTATGCTAGAGCTAAAAAAATGTTGTTCAGCAGTCTGAGAGGAGGATACTATGAGAGAGCATAGCTATAATGTGAACTCTATAAATTTGTATTCTTTTACTAATGAAAATCTGCACAGTTTTTGTTTATCGCTGTATATCAAAGCAGGTTGTATATTTGAAAACGATGATAATAATGGCATAACACATTTGTTGGAGCATATTATATTCAGAAATATCAAAAGAAAATACAGTGGTAAATTATACGAGTTGCTTATTGAGGATGGGCTGAACTTTACAGCGTTTACATATAAAGAGTTTATGTATTTCACGCTCTCAGGTCCTTCGTATGGTGTTGAGTTTGCAACTGATGTAGTTTGCAGTGTTTTTGATGAGTTAAAAATAAGCGGTGAAGATTTTAAGCTGGAGAAAAATCGCATAAAAGCAGAAATACGAGAAAAGAACGAGCGTAACAGTGTGTATAATTTCTTTTCGAGAAATATATGGACGGGTACAACCAACGATAGACTCATTACGGGTTACTGTAGAAACATTGACAGAATATCAATTAAAAAACTTGAAGAATATCGAAAAGAAACCTTTGTCGCAGAAAACTGCTTTTTCTACGTGACAGGTAACATTAGTCAGCCACAAATCGAACAATTTGTCAGTAAGATTGAGCAATTAAAAATTAAAAGCTGTTGTATTATCCGTAAAAACGAAGTATCTCCATCAGAGAAGTTCTTTAACAGAGCTAACACTTGGTTTATTAAAGAGGGTTCATACTACTCGTTAAGTTTCGGCTTTGATACGGATAACAAAAAGTACCCTGGTGCAGTCTATGATCTTATTTATAGGATTTTATTCAGCAGTGACAATGCGTTGTTGTTCAAAGCGATTTCTGAGGATAGCGGACTTGCTTATTCATATGACAGTGTATATGAACAGTACGATAACATAGGTAATATTAACTTTTGTTTTGATATAGCAGAAAACAAAATCGAGGAATCATTATGCTCAGTTGTATCAGCGATAAACGATTTGAAAAGTGGGAATTTCAATTTTGAAGCTAATCTCAGCTATGAAATATCCAGTTGGGTTACTATGCTTGATAATCCTTGTGACTTGAATTGGAGTTTAGCGTATTATAATCATATTCTGAATACAGATCCGGTGGATTTTGAACAAGAAAAATTAGGAAGATTTAATAATGTTACTAAGGCGCAGATTGTAGCCGCTGCTAATGATATTTTCAGGAGAAAAAATCTCACTATTGTAATAGAGGGTAAGAAATCGAAAATCATAAAATATGACTTGAATAATATTTTAGATAGCCTTGATTGATGAATCTTATGTATTATGAATATATAGAAAGGAGTAAATAATGCAAAGACCGTACATAACCTGCCATATGGTGACATCCCTTGACTCTAAAGTCACAGGCGACTTTTTGTTTAGAAAAGAGTGCGAGAAAGCTACCGAGGTTTACTATGATATCAACCGCAGTGCAAAATGCAACGGCTTTATCTGTGGCAGAACCACAATGGAAGAGAGTTTCACACAGGGGTATTTTCCTTTTATCGAAAACCTTGACGAGGTAGTGGACAGGGTGGACTTTATCCCTGATGATTTAAGTGGTTTTTACGCAGTAGCCTTTGATACAAACGGAAAGCTAGGCTGGAAATCTAATCGCATCATCGACGATGACCCGGGGTACGGTGGGGCACAGGTGTTTGAGGTGCTCTCAGAAAATGTAGACGGCAAGTATCTTTTCTACCTGCAGATGCTTGAGATTCCGTACATTTTCGCAGGAGAAACAGAGATTGACATAAACCTTGCACTGCATAAGCTCAAGACAATATACAATATTGATTCCCTGCTATTAGAGGGTGGAAGCGAGATAAACGGAGCATTTGAACGAGCTGATGCTATAGACGAGCTGAGCCTTGTTATCGCTCCTGTGGTAGCCGATAAAGACAGCAAATCCTTGTTTAATGACAGCGTGATAAGTGACTATGAGCTTATTAAAGCAGACACAGTAAATGGTGTTCTTGTTTTGAATTACAAGAAAATATAGATAGAAAAAACCACCCGATTTTAGTTAGTCGGGTGGTTTAGTAGTTTAAATGCTAATTAAAGATTATAGTATTTTTCAAACTCAGCAGGGTGTGGAATTTTTGAGAGTTCAGCACACTCTGCACGCTTTGTTTTGATGAAGTTAGCGATAAGCTCCTCTGGGAATACGCCACCCTCTGTGAGGTAATCGTGGTCACTCTCAAGTGCATCGAGAGCCTGCTCGAGTGATGTTGGAAGACCCTTGAGTTTTGCTTTTTCCTCGTCGCTTAAATGGAAGAGGTTCATATCGTATGGACCCCAGCCGTTCTCGTGTGGGTCAATCTTATTTTTGATACCGTCTAAACCTGCCATAAGAATAGCAGCATAGCAGAAGTATGGGTTGCAGGTAGCGTCAGGGTTTCTGAGCTCAAATCTACGCTTCTCAGGTGACTTTGCGTATGCAGGAATACGGATAACAGCACTGCGGTTTGATGTAGCGTAACCAACTGTTACAGGAGCCTCAAAGCCAGGCACAAGACGCTTGAAAGAGTTTGTGCTTGGGTTAGTGATAGCACACAGTGAGCTGATGTGTTTGAGTAATCCGCCCATAAAGTAGTGAGCTTCTTTTGAAAGATGTGAGTAACCGTCGTCATCAGAGAACACAGGCTGTCCGTCTTTCATAAGTAACATATGAACATGCATACCTGAGCCTGCCTCGCCGTAGATTGGCTTTGGCATAAATGTAGCTGTCTTGCCGTACTTCATAGCAACGTTGTGGATGATGTATTTAATCATCATAGAAGCGTCAGCCATGTGTGTCATTTCGCCAAGCTGTGGCTCAATCTCAAACTGACCTGATGCCGCAACCTCAGGATGCTGATAGTTGATTTCAATGCCCATTTCTTTCATTATAAGGCACATCTCACTTCTGATATCGTATGATGTGTCAAACGGTTTAGCAACGTGGTATGCTTTTTGGTGAGGCACAACACAACCCTTGCCCTGAGTAGCACTGTTCCAGTATGACTGGTCAGTATCAACAAAAGCTGTTACTTCGTTTGGCTGAACCGCCCAGCCTACCTGATCAAAGAGATAGAACTCAAACTCAGGAAGAATGTACATAGTGTCAGCAACACCGCTCTTCTTCATATACTCAGTAGCGGCTTTAACGATATTACGTGGATATTGTGCGAGTGGTCTGTTTTCAGGATTGTCGATAATCATCGCATTACCTGTCATAGACAGTGTAGGAATCTCGCAGAAAGGATCAATGTAAGCTGTGTCAGGATCAGGGATAAATACCATATCACTTTTTTCAACAACAGCGTAGCCGTAGTTTGAAGCATCAAAACCGATACCGCTCTTCATTGTATCTTCTGTGAAATTTTCAGCTAAGATAGAAACGTGTCTGTACTGACCGTTGATGTCAACCATCTTGAAATCGACCATTTTGATATCATTTTCCTTGATAAGTTTAATGATATCTTTAACACTTTTAGACATAAATGAACACCTCTTGATAAAATTTTTGTACAAAAATAGTATACCTGAGAATACTATCAGTGTCAATTATTATGGAGAAAAAATGACGGTTTAATCACGTTTTTAATGTTGTTTATAATTCTGAAAGAGAAATAAACAAAAGTCGCATTTTGAGCAAAAGTGCAGTAAATTAAATGTGATTATAGTTTTTTGATACCTAGCAAAACATACAAATATGCCACTCGCTTTTTATATAAAACGTTATAAATTATCTTCTTTATTATTGCTTGATAACGTGGTATAATATGGATACAAATAATATACAGGCGGTGGTTATATGAAAAAACTATTATCAATTATACTCGCTGTTTTAATTATGCTGACATCAGGTGCTGTGACAGCTTATGCTGACGGACTTGACGGCTTTGTAGTTGATGTATTTGAGATTAACATCAATAGCTATGACGGCAAGATTATTCTTAACTGGGATGCGGTTGATACTGCTGAGTACTACGAGGTTTTCATCAATTCTAATGTTGAGTACTTTATAGTAAGAGAAAACGTCAACGGCACGTCATACGATTGGGTTCCGGATATGTACATCACACCAATGGACAAGTTTGTTATAACTGTTTATGCTATCGACAGCGAGGGTGCAACAATCGCTGAAAGTAACGTTCTCGATGTATCTGTGTATCCTGTTAACTGCGACTACATAGGAATATATGGTGATATCGACGAGGACAAAATGCTGAGCGTTATGGACGCTACATATATACAGATGTACTTAGCAAAACGGTATGGTTTTGACAGCTATAAGAAAGAAAAGGCTGATGTTGACAACGATGCTAATATCACTATTATTGATGCTGCATATATTCAGCTGTTCTGTGCAGGAATATATGCCGGTTGCGACACTGTCGGAGGAAACTTCTGGTATGGTACACTTGAGTTTGATGTAGTGATAAACTCAATAACTTAAACAAAAAAGAGCTATGGTTTGTCTATAGCTCTTTTTTTATCATAATCTCAGTACAGACTGCATTCCCACAGGTTATCAATCTGTCCTGCAATTTCGTCATAGCTCCATAGCTTTTCTGAATTTGCTATGCTGTTAGGGTCGTTGATTTTAATCATACCGTCAACGTAATCTGTCAGAACAATGTAGTGACCACTTGATGTGAAATTTCCAGGTCCCATAGCGCAGATGATAGGATTACCGCTTTCAAGAATCTGACTTATATTACTCTCATCAAGATACACTTCCTCAACATTAAGACCGAGCATCACTGCGCCCTCAGATATCAGCGTCCATTTAGTGCCGTCACCAGGAGCACAGAAGTCGTTTTCTTCGCTGAACTGTGCGATAACTCTCGGATTGAGCGAGGTGTCGTTTAGCAGATGAACACACACCATCGACAGACATGTCGGACCACAACCTGATATAGCGAGCATATCCTCGCCATAAGGGGTGTAACCCCAACGCTTGTCCCACTGCATAAACAGAGGAACCTCGTCTGTGTCAGCGTATTCTGACAGGTCGTTATCCTGATATGTATCTTTCAAAAGTGGGTAGTTGAGCACAAAATCCTCGGTTTCAGGATTCTTTTTCAACAATTCGATTATCTCTGTCGGCCAGTCTTCAAGCGCTAATCCATTATCTGCAGCGAATGATACCACAGTTTCAACCGCACTTTTTTCAGTATTTTTATTCTCGCTTGCGTTATGATTGCACTCAAAATCCGACTTGCGTTTTGTACAGCTGTTGAGTGTGACAGATAAAACCAAAGCTATAATAATTGTGAAGATTATAATAATAGGGGAAATGCTTGTCTTTCTACGTTTAGTCATACGTCTGTTCATAAAATTGCACCTCCGTTTTTAGTGTCATAAGCCTTTTGGTCGTGCCTATTATAGCACTCTTAACAGGGGAGTCAATGGATAAATTGTGAATAAAAATCTCTTGCCTAAATTGTCCATATTTGCATAAATACTTATCTTTGTCCTTTACTTTGGCTGAGATAAATAAAAAAGGATAAAAAAGTTATAGCAAACAAAAAAGGTTCACCGTTTGGTGAACATCATTTGTTTTGAATTGTTTTGATAATAATGATACTGTTTCAAATAGTTTAATTTTTTTTCA
>JAFUKO010000095.1 GCA_017473555.1 Ruminococcus sp.
AAGATACTTCTTAAACTCTTCCGTATATAGATTCTTAGATTCAACTCGTGTAGTATCCAGTGAAGATACCGCAAATATTGATGTTACTACAATCAGAATTGCCACTAATAAACAGAATACTTTCTTCATAAAATCAGCTCCTAATGATTTTTAAGTTAGCTATATTATATTGACAATATGTGCCACAAACGACACACATCACATTTGTACAACCTACGCTGGGGTTATCAATCAAGCCTAGCGAGCTTGAGCTGAATACCTGTGGCATCGAGGATGCTCAGTACTCCATCATTGTCAAAATCTGAAAATCTGCCACTTACACCCCTTTGGTCTGTGTATCTATCCCAAAGTGGTTTTAAACCAGCAAGATCCATTTGAATACTTGTAGCGTCAAGTACGGTGAGTTCTCTGTTTAGGTCGGCATCCCCTAGAAAAATGTTTCTCTCAAATCCACGCAACACATCAATAAGCCCTTTGTATTGCCATAGTTCATCATAACCATCTACTAAATCTACAAACATATCTTCCTTTACATCGTAGACTGCATATTTCATATCAAATGGTCCACAAATACTAGGTGATGTAAAAACAAAATCGTCAAACTTTAAATAACACATTTTTGAAAGTGCACCTTCACCCAATGTACCCCTAATAAGAATCCAATCAATTTGTTCTCCTTCGTAATGATAATACTCCTCCCTGTAGCTCCAAGCTGTATGATCACCTACATAATACTCAATAAATTTATCCTCGTACAAATAGTTACTCTCTGTTGATTCTGCAAAAACAGGTACAACAGTAACAGATAATACTAGAACAAAAACCAAAATAATACCAATAAATTTTCCCATAAAATCATCTCCTAGTAATTTTAGAGTTGGTTATATTTTTATTGAACAATATGTGCCACAAACAACACACATCACATTTGTACAACCTACGCTGGGTTTATCAATCAAGCCTAGCGTAGGTTGAGCTGGATTTGTGTTGCGTCTAACGCACTAGTTTAAATTTTAGAAATAGTTTTATTGAGCTCTATAATAGTAAGCATCGTAAAAAATAAAATTATTCCTCCAAGAGCTTAACTCAAATTTTTCTGAATCAGGATTAGATTTATCCAAATTGTTAATCATCATTTCTAAAACAACTGGTTCATACATATTTATAAGCTTGGCACACTTTTTTTGAATATAGGTTACATCTAAAACATCTATATCCTCCATCTTATATTCACCTAGGACAACTAACTGTGACGAATTTATAGTTATATATTTAGCAAGAAAAAGCTGTATATATGTGGCATCAAGCACAGACATTTCTCCATCATGGTCTACATCACCAGCAATCTGATTGGATGTACACAATAAATTAAGCTGATACATCAATTCATAATAAGCCACGTTTATTCTCATATCGGTTATGGTTTCATCAGCCAACAGCTCCTTTGACTGTGCTATTTCCGATTGAAAATCATCCCATAACTGAGTTTCATAGTAACCGTCGTCATTGCTTTCCTGCTCGCAAAAAGAAACTAAAAATTCAAGCTCACTTCTGTCAATTACTACCTTGTATAATTCTTCATACAAAGCATCAAACTTTGCTGTTGCTGTTTCAATGCTGATTTCTCCGTCATAAGGATTCATATAACTGTCAAAGTAACCTTCCACCATCGGACACGCATCTTCCCAAGCTTTCTCAAGTTCAGTTTTGTCTGAACAATTAAGGAATTTTGGTCTGGTTTGGCTTCCGGGCAGAACAGGTTCTTTTATACTATAGCCTACACCATAGGCAAAGTGTGCTTCTTCGCACAGCTCGAATAAATCATACATTTTCAGATATAGTTCCCACTCGGCATCAGTAGCAGAAAATGCAGGTAGTGACGAAATACACATAATCACCATCGCAATCATTAACGCTAAAATCATTTTCATTCTTTTCATACATACTGCTCCTTTGGTTATTTTTGGGAGTTACTTTATTATAGCATAATCTTTATGTCAAAAATTCATCTGGTAAACAATGTACTTTTTCTGGTAAAATATGCACTTTTTAATTCTCATATCGAATAATAACCGAAACAGACAGTTCCTCTTCATACTCTTTTATCAGCACTTCGCCGTATATATTTTTTTACTCAGTACCATTCGCATAGCTTCTTCTGAGAAGCTATTCTTCAGACCTGTTTTCTTATACACTGCACCCTCAAAGGTGCATTTGCTGCTAACTAAGTACATATACCGAATTCACCTTGATCTTTTACAGGAGTTGTTGCATTTAAAGAACGAGTGTCATAACTTAAGAATGTTATATACTAGCTGGAGCATCGTTAATCACAGGTAGATGCAACTATACCTCCTTGATAATTTGTATACCTGTAACTTCTAAAAACCCTATTATCGTTTAAACACATTCTGTTTGTATCAGCACTCAAAGCTTCTAAGTTATAAGAGCTGAACTCGTCCAATTCTGCAATAGCAAGTTGTAATTTTGTCGCATCCATTATTGTTATATTATCTTCTGATGATTCATTCAGTATTGTTAATTGGGATGAATTAAAGCTACACATTTGAACTAAGTTCATCTGTACGAGGGTTACATCAAAAATAGATAACTTACCGCTATTATCTAAGTCGCCTGATACGGTATTAACTACACATAGTTCATTATACGCAAATTTCAAATCCCAGTACACCTGGGAGACTTCGATACCTCTTATCTCTTTTGTATAAACATCAACAGCTTTTTCTAAGCAATCCTGAAAATGTTCCCATATGTCCTGCGGATAATATGAATCATCGTTGGTTTCATAACCACAGTGGTCAATCAGATACTTGAGTTCTCCGCGATATAAGATAACTTTTTTGGCTGCCTCATCAAGTCTGCGGTAATAACTGTTAATCTCTTCTACGGTTGGTACTCTTGTGTCAATTACTTCTAAGTAAAAGTTCTCCACTTCTTCACAAACTGCTAAAAGTTCACTTGCACTATCTAAACAGCAATTTAAAGGCAAGGAACCAGGAGTTTGTTCGAACTCTAAACGGAATGTTCGTAGATATTCAGCAGTATACTCCCGCAAATCATCTGCAAGTCTATATACGTTCACTTCTTCATCCATATCCTTAGCAAAGGCAGTCAAAACCGAAACACATATAATTACCATCGCAACAATTAAAGATAAAATCATTTTTATTCTTTTCATATATACTGCTCCTTTGGTTATTTTGGGAAGTTATTTTAGTATAGCATAATCTTTATGTCAAAAATTCATCTGGTAAACAATGTACTTTTTCTGGTAAAATATGTACTTTTTAATTCTCGTATCGAATAATAACCGAAACAGACAGTTCCTCTTCATACTCTTTTATCAGCACTTCGCCGTCGTACTTCTCTGCAATATCACGAAGTATCCTGATACCTTTACCGTGTAAAGAAACATCTTTTTTGGTTGTATTCATTTGTGGGTTATCGCTTAATATGGAACACATTATTGTGTTTTTACAGGTTATGTAGTAATAGTCTTTATACATCGAAATATTAAGACTTAAGTTTCGTTGGTCTTTTTCTACACCTGATAAATATTCAATAGCATTGTCACACAGATTGCCTATAATAGAAACAATATCAGCATCTTCCACAAAAGACAGCTCATCGCTCACAGTACAGTTGAATACGATATCGTAATCGGATGCTTTTTCTTTCTCAACATTAAGTATAGCATTCAAAACAGGGTTTCCAGAGTGACTCAACGAAACAACATCAAGCTTGTCAGAAACAGATTCGCACAGCTTTTGTGCTCGCTCGTATTCACCGTTTGAAATCAAACTGCTAATAGTCATAGTATGATTTTTCATATCGTGTTTAACCTTAGAAAGCTTTTCAATTTGCTCATTTGTACTTAACACGGAAGTTTTATACATTTCTTCTCGCTGTTTACTTAAAAGCAAATCTGTTTTAAGTTTACTGTCTTTACTAACCTTGAGCAAAAGATACCAAAAGATACCGGTTAGAGCGAATATTGACACGCAAATAATAACTACATATGGTAAAATCTTTTCATTAAAATCTGAAACTTCATAAAGTATCATATCACTTAAAGCTGCTACATAAATAATAACCGCTATAAGTAAAAATGATATAATTTCAGGAATACTGGACACCTGAATTTTCTTTTTACCAATACGCAGAAGAACCAAAAGT
>JAFUKO010000096.1 GCA_017473555.1 Ruminococcus sp.
GCAAGAAATGCGAGAAACACCGCTTAAATCCGCTTGAAACAAAGGAAAACGGTGCAGCCCTCACGGGCTACACCGTATCCTACATAAGACTGTCCTTTAGAGTACGACTCTAATAAGCTGTCTTTTTGGTGCCGGTGACGCTGTGTTCAACTGATAGCAAACGGTTACCTCGTCTTGCCCCCATTGTGATTCATAAAAATTCATCTTCGCTCTCGCTAAAAACGCCATACTATGGCGTTTTATTAACGCTCGCCTTCAAGTCCGTCCACCTTATATTAGGGTAAAAAAATAAAAGAGAAACACCGAAATCGGTATTTCTCTTTTATGGTGCCGGTGACCGGACTTGAACCGGTACGATTGCAATAATCGAGGGATTTTAAGTCCCTTGTGTCTGCCTATTCCACCACACCGGCGGTTTTAAAATTATCGGCCCCTGCTACTGCAGGGGCCGTAGTGGTGACCCGGACGAGAATCGAACTCGTGTTACCGCCGTGAAAGGGCGGTGTCTTGACCGCTTGACCACCGGGCCATCTGGTAGCGGAAATAGGACTTGAACCTACGACACTTCGGGTATGAACCGAATGCTCTAGCCAACTGAGCTATTCCGCCACAAAACTAATCAAAACAAATTAGCAAGAATGATTATATTATAACTTTTTGCATTTGTCAAGTTTTTTATAACTACTTTTTCTTAGAAAATAGTAAATTTTTATTATTAACTATTGTTTCATCAGAATTTTAATTTTTATGCAACCTTTTTATACGTTAAATACGTTTATATAATAGATGGGGGTGATAATGGTGCGTTTTGCTGGGTTAACTTTTGAAGAAGTCATTGAAAAATACTCCGACGCAGTAACAAAGCTGTGTCTTGTTCGTCTGCAAAATTGGGCAGATGCGCAGGATTGCTACCAAAACACTTTCATCACCTTATATCAAAAAGCTCCTGAATTCAACAATGAAAAGCACCTCGAAGCCTGGCTTATCAGAGTAACAATCAATAAATGTAACGACTACATACGCTCCCAGAAAACCACTATACAATTAGAGCAGGCTGAACATTTAGCTTTTTCTATTGACGAGGATAAAAGCGATTTGTCCTTTGCTTTATGTCAGCTCAAACCTAAGTATCGAGATATAATCTATCTTCACTATTATGAAGATTATAAGCTTGAGGAAATAGCTGATATACTTCAAATAAAACTTAATACAGTGAAATCACTTTTAAAACGAGGCAAAGAAAAACTGAAACAAATTTACGGAGGTGAGATTTTATGAATAAACATAATTTTAATAGTATTGATAAAATCAAAACTCCTGACGAGTGGAAAGCAAAGGCTCTGAACATTCCCTGCACCCAAATAAGGCATAATGGCACTAAACCTTACAACTTTTACAGATTAGCTACGTCCTTTTTAATTACTGTCGTCTGCCTTATTTCGGTATTCTTGCTTGTTCGCATGAACGATGTTTTGCAACCTGACACTAACGTCATCGATAAGCCCAGCCGTTTTGAAAGCACAGCTGTCGAATCACAAATATCACAGAATCCGACTATCATTCAAAATCCATCAGTATCCTCTACCAATAACCCACACATAGAACCAACTGAAAATATTACAGATCCAACAAAAACATGTGAAACTATTGTACCAACCACACAAGCCACTGCAAGTCCAACTTCTCCCGCGAGCCAACTACCCACTAAACCAACCGTAATTGAAACTACAAAACCTACCGAACCCGCTACACAAACCCCAACTATTAACCATATACCAGAAAATGTTGTATTCAATGGTTCAGTTAAAGTAGAAGGAATGTGGGTTAGCAGTGTCGATGTATATTGTAGAATACTCGATTCAAACGGAAATCTCTTAGGAAGCAACGATCTTTTCGACTTCCAACACGAGGCTGAATTTGTAGAAGAAATAAACAATGTTGAGTATTACCGTTATTGTGCAAGCGAAAAAGATCTGACTTTCACCGAAGGATATTATACCTATGTATTTTATAGACGAAATGGCACTGTAATTTGTAGCGGTACACAATATGTATCTTAAACTGTTAAATTCGCCAAACGGCGTATTTATAGAGAAGCTTCTTTTTTATCTAATTCTAAATAATGAAAGGAGAATATTATGAAAATTTTTGCAAAAAGAATAGTAACTTTTATTCTTTCAGCAGTTATGATTTTATGCTGTATTTCTACTGCATTTGCTCAGAGCACAAGCGACAACTTTGAAGAGGGTGCGGTACTTGTCGGCTTTAATCGAAATGTCGAAACGGTGCAGGATATAGCACCTGAGCTCAACATTGAGCGAGTTGAGCTTGCAAAAATGGATAATAACTATATCCCTTATGTCAATACAGATAACTTCAGATTTATTAAAGTTACTTTGACTGAAAAATCAAAGCAAGCAACTTTTGATGCCATTGAGCTTTTAAAAACAAAGCCTGATGTTGTCGTCGCAGAGCCATTCTACACAGTTTATACAAGATATAACCCAGGTGATGTAATTGTATCATTAGAATTAGGAGCAAGTATTTCAGTAATCAATGAACCATTAAAAAACTATGAAATCGAGGAGGTTAGATTATTAACTCCCGGTTCAAGCACACAGAATGTTTACTGTGTAACATTTGCAGAGAAAACAAAGGAAATTGTAGTAGAAGTTCTTCCTATTCTCAAAGCCTGTGACAAAGTCAGAATTGCAGAACCTAACTTTATTAGCGAATTATGTGTAGAACCTAAAATGGGTGACGCTGATAGAGACAACCGAGTTACCATTATGGATGCAACGGTTATTCAGCAATTTTTAGCAAAAAACATCATTGCTTCTGAAATAGATTGCGAAGCCGCTGCCGTTTCGGGCAACTATGTTTTGTCAATTATGGACGCTACTTTAATTCAGCAAAAACTTGCCCGAATAGATGTTTCTTTCTAATGTAGACTGACTAAAAACAGCCGAGTGTGTCACTCGGCTGTTTTGCTATATATTCAATTTTTCTGTTGTTTAGACAGCCTTTTCCAATTAAAAAATCCGTACAAATCATTGAGCAGAAACATCACAAAGCACATTACCATCGGAAGATATGAAATGTCTTTTACGCTTGCAAGCGACCACAGGACAATCAACACAATGTCGTTGAGTCCGTAGGCGATACCGTAATACGGTGAACGCAAAAATGTCAGGTACGCCGCCATAAAACTTGTCGTTATCGATATTGTCGAAAAAAACAGGTTTGGCGTGTCAAACGCTTTTAATATAAAGTAAAATATAACAGTAGTCACAGTTGTCAGTACACACATTATAGCGACCTGCTTTTTTGTGACACGGCTCACTTCAACAACCTCTGTGTCCTTATACGGATGTCGTATCCACTCTATTGTTGCAAGCAGTGCTATAGGCATAGACATAAACAGGTAGGTTATCATCTCGCCCCAGTAATGAAACTGTAATGACACTACGCCGTATAAAAACGAAAACACCACCGTTAACGCCTGACCTATAACAAGTCCTTTGGCTACAAAAATCAGTGCAGTAACACCAACAAAGGACGAAATTGTTTCAAGGACTGAGCTTTTTCCCGATATAAGTGACGATACAATAATCATAACTACCGATATACTCCACAATACCCACTCAAATAAACTGAGCGACTTAAACGGATTTTTAAGTTTCATAAATCCCTCCAAAAAAAGAAGCATCCGCAAAGTATCTTCAAAGACCTAACGATACTTTCCGAATGCTTTATCTGCATTTCTCTACCCGGTGGCAGTTTTTCTTGCAATATTATAATATGTCAAAGCTGAAAAATCAATATTTTTAGTTGACAGCTTGATTTTATAATAACAAAACAGGCGATCCACAGACCGCCCCAATACTATAATCATAGCATAACACTCTGTTATCTGTCAACGGATATCCGATAATTTGTCAGCATTATTGATAGTTTCTGCGTATTGCACTAGTATTTTATGTATACTTTGTACAAAATTACGTATTGCAAAGTATATACATATATGCTATATTATAGGTGAAAAGAGGAGGGCGAGTCCAATGTACAGTTAATACATAAGGCTTTAACACCACTTACGGCAAGGTTCAGATGTAAATATAAATTTTGATAAGCAACTAAAACCGTAAAACATAAGACGTAAACACTCCTTTTCAATAATATTACAACATCTGAATTTTGATTGATGTAAAAGCCAAAAGCCAAAGACAAACTTTACAGACGGTGTTTCTCAAAAGAGAATGAAGCGATGGCTAAACAACACCAAGTAGTGAACAGTAGTCTAAAGCGACTATACTGTAGAAAGAGAGGATAATATGAAGCTAGATATTAAGAATCACCAGAAATAACCCTTAGTTGAAGTCAAGTGACAACAACTAAGGGTTATTTTTTTTGTTGAAAACTGTCCTTATCCATGCTACACTTTAACGTATCTTAATAGCTTGGAGGGATTGTTGGTGTCCGCTACTGCCACAAGAACAAAAAACAACTTACCATCAAAGACTAAAAAAGCCGCTAAAGATACAAACCCTCAGTCATTTCCACGAAAAACTTACATCGAGGTTATGCGAATTATCGCTGCTTTTCTGGTTATTGTAAATCACACAAACAGTGATGTCTTTCTCAAGATGTGCGAACCTCAATCGTTTACGTGGTATTTTTCGCTTACCTATTTTTACATAAGCAAAATTGCCGTACCAGTGTTCTTTATGATAATGGGTGGTTTATTGCTTCAAAAAATCGACAAACCGAAAAAGTCAGTCGAGCGAGTAGTAAGAATGGTAATTGTCACCGTATTATTCTCACTCTTATACTACCTAAAAGCCCTCTGGAAAACACCGGAAAATATAGATGTACTGGAATTTCTCAGGATAGTTTTTACCATCCACACCACTACCGCTTACTGGTATATTTACGCTTACATCGGCTTACTTATTCTCTTACCGCTAATGCAGAGAATGGCTCACGCTTTTTCAAAAAAAGCAACCATGTACTTTGTAATATTATCTATGGGTGTATTGGGATTCATCCCGCTCATGAATATTTTCTTCAAAATAACTCCACACCACTATGTAACAGATTCATTTTTCCCGGTACATTTAGGCATCGTGTTTATGGGATATTATATCGAGAAGTATATGAAAATCGACAAAAAAGCATTTATTATCTCGATTTTCTCATTTGTATTATTAATCGCATTCCAGGTTATTACAACCGATGTATTTTATAACAAAAACCCTGAATCATATCTTCAGCTCGATAATTGGAAATACCTGACCATAACTCTTACTGCAACTTGTTTTTACATTATCTTTAAGTACATTTCAACTGTACATACAACTAAAGAGTCAATTTCAAAAGTACTGTGTTACCTCGGTTCACTGACATTCGGTATCTATCTGATATCAGATATGATGATATCACTTACTCGTGGACTTTATGCAAACCTTCAGCAGGATTGCTCAATTATGTTAGCAACAATTGTCTGGGAAATCCTTATTTTCGTACTTTGTGGAGCAGTAACGGTAGTACTGAAATTCATCCCTGGACTTAAAAAACTCTTATAAAAGCATAAAAAACAGCCCCCAAAAATTGGGGGCTTATTTGTTTATTAACCGTTTGTGCTGTAGTTTGGAGCTTCCTTAGTAATCTGGATATCATGTGGATGGCTTTCACGTAAACCTGCACCTGTAATCTTAACGAACTGAGCCTTGTTGTGGAGCTCTTCGATAGTAGCACAGCCTGTGTAACCCATACCAGATTTGAGACCACCGATCATCTGGTAAACTGTGTCAGAGAGAGGACCCTTAAATGGAACACGACCCTCAACGCCCTCAGGTACATACTTCTGGTTCTTAGCCTGGAAGTATCTGTCGGAGCTACCCTTATTCATAGCACCGAGAGAACCCATACCACGGTAAACCTTGAACTGTCTGCCCTGATAGATTTCTGTGTCACCAGGTGACTCTTTACAACCGGCAACAAGTGAACCAACCATACATACTGATGCACCTGCAGCCAATGCCTTGACGATATCACCGGAATACTTGATACCACCGTCAGCAATAACAGGCACGCCGTACTCAGCAGCAGCCTTAGCAGCATCAAAGATAGCTGTAATCTGTGGAACACCGATACCTGCAACAACACGTGTTGTACAGATAGAACCAGGACCAATACCAACCTTTACACAGTCAGCACCAGCCTCGATAAGTGCACGAGCACCCTCAGCTGTAGCAATATTACCTGCGATAAGCTGAACATTTGGGAAAGCTTTCTTAACTTTAGCAACAGAGTTGATAACGTTTGAGTTATGGCCGTGAGCTGAGTCGAGTACGAGTACGTCAACCTGAGCATCAACTAAAGCCTGAACTCTCTCGAGTACGTCAGGAGTTGCACCGATAGCAGCACCACAGAGGAGTCTACCTTTTTCATCTCTGGCAGAGTTAGGATACTGAACAGTTTTCTCGATATCCTTGATTGTGATAAGGCCCTTTAAGTTGCCGTTGTTATCAACGATAGGGAGCTTCTCGATTTTGTGTGTTCTTAAAATCTTCTGTGCCTGCTCTAAATCAGTACCTACTGGAGCAGTAACAAGGTGTTCTCTTGTCATAACACCTGCGATTTCCTGATCAAAATCAGTATCATCCATAAACTTTAAATCACGGTTTGTGATAATACCAACAAGCTTAGTGCCCTCACAAATTGGCACACCTGAAATCTTATACTTACGCATGAGGTCATCTGCCTCACGGATTGTGTTATTTGGAGCGAGGTAAAACGGATTTGTAATAACGCCGTTTTCACTTCTCTTTACTCTGTCTACCATATCAGCCTGCTGCTCGATAGACATGTTCTTGTGAATAATACCGATACCGCCTTCTCTTGCGATAGCGATAGCCATGTCAGACTCAGTAACTGTGTCCATAGCTGCTGTCATAAGCGGTGTATTAAGTTTGATTTTCTTAGTGAGATAAGTCTCAACGTTGACATGTTTTGGCTCGACATCGCTTTCACCAGGGATAAGCAGAACGTCGTCAAATGTCAATGCTTCTTTAACAAATTTTTCCTCAAAACTACGATTAATCATTGATACCACTCCCTGATTTTTTTAACCTTAATTATAACAAACGTTTTATATGTTTGCAAGGCAAAATCACGCTTTTTTAAAATTTTATTGACTTTTGTTGCTTGTGTACTTAAAATTACTATTACTAGATAAATTTATGGTAAAATTATGTGAGGTCAATATGAAAAAAACAGCTTTACTTATCATCTGTGCATTGATGTTATTAACACTTTGTTCTTGTAATAATCAAAACGATAATACTTCTGACTCTGATAATATCTCAGCTTCCACTGACCAGGTGTCCCTCTACAGCGATTGTGAAATTATCGGAACATGGATTTGCGAGGACATCAACGAAGAGTGTTATTTCATTTTTGAAGAGAATGGTGATGCTTACGCAAAGTGGGGCACATCTACAGTTTACGGCTACTTTGACTATTACGAGGAGGAAAATGTCTACGATATTGATGTTCCTAACTTCTTATATAACGAATATGAGGCAAAGCTCAGCGGTGATAATATGACTTTAACAAGTGACGAAACATCGTACGACTTCGAAAAAGCAACCATGCCTGAAATCACTATCAAAGCACCAGACAACCTTGAAGTTGATAAAAAAATACTCGGCAACTGGCAGAGTGCCGACAGCTATGAGTGCTATCGCTTTAATAAAGACGGCACAGCTATCATCACCGACCTTTACAACTACGCAACTATCGATTGTAAATACTCTTGTGACAACGGTGTTGTGACCTTTTATTATATGTCTGGCAACACAAAAGACGGCACCAGAGAAGCTGAGTACAGCCTTAAGGGCGGTAAACTCACACTCGCAGGATATACATACGAAAATGTTGATTAAAACTAATAAGTAATATTAAAAAGGTTACCTCAACACAGAGGTAACCTTTTTTCTATGGTTCTATTATATTGAAATATACATCATCTGTAACGCTGAATGAATTCATATTGTCCAGAATTAAGTCAAATTTTGTTGCATCACCATTGATGACCGCATTTTCTTTGACAGCATCTTTTTTACCCATATAAATACCTGAAAGCACAAGTTTCGGACACTTCACACTAACCTGAGCATCATCAAACTGAGTATCATCGTATATGAGCATTACTCCGTCTGCAATATTAAGCCCAAACTTTTCCTTAGTGTCTGTGACTTCAATATTCACCTTGAAATTTTCTCCCTGAAGCTTTTCTCTATTCAGCATAATTGCAATATACTGGAGCATTGAACCTGCTGAAATATTATGCTGTGCATCACCTGAAGCTACAGAATCTTTAGAATACTGTGCCTGATTGCCAAGTCTTAGTTCAAGAGCGGCACTTAAATATACATTTCTCCAGGTACCTGATTCTGCCTGATAACCGAGCTGTTCGAGTGCATCAGCACATAAGAGTCTTGCGGCTTTATTTTCAGGGTCTGCAAAAACAAGCACATTTGTAATCTCCGCAACCCACTGGTATTCACCATTGTCATAATCTTGTTTTGCTTTTTTTAAAACTTCATCAGTATCGCCGAGATACTCAACCCATTTTTTAGCACTTTCACAAATCGGAAGTTTATTGAGATTCACAGGATTTGCATCATACCAACCCATATACTTCTGATATACAGCTTTTGCGTTATGAGCAACAGTACCGTAATACTGGCGTGTATACCATACCTTGTTAAGGTTGTCCGGTAACTCAATCATATTTGCGATTTCATCTGATGTGTAACCACGGTTTATATATGAAAGTGTTTGGTCATTTATATACTTGTAAACGGCAGCAGTGTTTGTGAGATACTCAACAATATTCTCATTACCCCAGTGTGGCCAGTTGTGTGACTGGAAGACTACCTGTGCTTT
This sequence comes from Ruminococcus sp., assembly GCA_017473555.1. Classification (GTDB taxonomy): domain Bacteria; phylum Bacillota; class Clostridia; order Oscillospirales; family Acutalibacteraceae; genus Ruminococcoides. The sequence goes on from JAFUKO010000096.1 coordinate 8,956, forward strand.
GTCGCCGTACTTTGTGATAGCTTCTGTGATGTACTTTGCCCACACCTCACCATCTCTTATCTGTGCACCACGCAAGGTATAAAGATTGTGTAGGGTAGAAGTGCAGTTTTCTGCCATCCAGAGAGCATTAAACTGTGGTAACCACGTGTTCATCTCCGATGGAGCTTCTGTACCCGGTGTGAGCTGGAACTCAAGTTTGACACCATCTATTGTCAAAGTTTCGTTAGTTTTAATTTCGTAAGTCGGTGATATATATGTAGAAAGACCCGCAGACTGTGCCATACCGATGCCCATAGCAAGTGTACCGTTTACGCCCTCTTCAAGAAAACTGCCGTACTGATAATTTGCTCTACGACGCATCGCAATACCTGCGTACAAATTCTCGCTTACTGCATACTCCTCGAAGCCTTGTGGTACAATTACAGGTATTTTCCCAGAACTTATTTGCTCTGCTATAGATAGCGAGCTATCAGCTTTTTCTTCTTCACTCATAAGGGCTTTTATACCACCAAAATGGTCAGCATGGCTGTGAGAAATGATGATTGCTTTTATCGGCTTTTTGCCTATATTTTTATAAACAAGCTCAATTGACGCCTGAGCACACTCGACACTCATCATCGGGTCAAAAACTATGTATCCTGTATCACCCTCAATAATGGTCAAGTTTGTCAAATCATACCCACGCACCTGATAAATGCCGTCAGATACTTTAAACAATCCGTAAGCGTGATTGTTCTTTGTGTTTTCCCACAAACTAGGATTAACTGTAGCAGGGGCTTTTTCATAATCTTCAAGAAAACTATAAGCATCCTGACTCCATACCACTCTGCCGTCTTCTCTGACTATCTCTAAACTATCCGGTGCATCAAGCAGACCTTTTGTAGCGTTTTCCCACTCTGACGTATCGGAAAAATCAAGCATTGAATAAACTGCCGAATTAATCTTAACAGTAGTATCTGTAGCATCTTTTGACTCAGTATTCAGACCGAGTTCATTTACCATATCAGTGTTACCACACGCTGTGACAGACAGTATCATCAAAGCGGATAATACAATTGACAGTATTCTTTTCAACATAATATCACCCCATTGTTAATTGTGATTTCATCATAACACAATTGTCTTGTGTCAACAAGATATATTATTAGAAAAACCGCTCGGTTACCCAAGCGGTTTTATTCTTAAATAAATTCGTATATAGGATGAAAATGACTTACGAATATTCCAAACTGTGTTACGTTTTTTCTATCTCTTCTAAGACAGAGCTGAACTTTTTTGCCGGGATATTCGCTGCCATCTTGATCAAAGCAGTAACCTATAGGCTCATCAAGGGTGAAATAGAGTTTAAGAGGCATATTGTTGCCCTTCACAAGCCAGTATGCTATTTCGTCGAGTCTGGAATTAAGACACTCCAAAAGTAATTTTTCGCCTTGTTCTTCGCTATCAAAACTACCGAACGAAACAACGTCATTGAACCATTTTACATGTTCTTTCTCAACATAGAGATCTTTCATATCTCCGTCCTGATTAAGCAGAACATATTTCTGCCAGTTATCCTCTGATAACGCCTTAGCTATAGCAGTTTTTGCCTGATCAACATCATTGAATTTTATCATTTTCTCTCCTTATGGAGCAATCTTATCCTTGCCGCCCATATATGGTCTGAGTGCTTCAGGGATATTGATTGAACCATCCTCGTTTAAGTTGTTCTCTAAGAAAGCAATCAACATTCTTGGAGGAGCAACTACTGTGTTATTTAATGTGTGAGCAAAGTACTTTGAACCATCTTCGCCGTGTACTCTGATTCTTAGACGACGTGCCTGAGCATCGCTTAAGTTGGAGCAAGAGCCAACCTCAAAATACTTCTGCTGACGTGGTGACCATGCTTCAACGTCGATTGACTTAACCTTTAAGTCAGCCAAATCGCCCGAACAGCACTCAAGTGTACGAACAGGGATATCAAGTGAACGGAAAAGATCAACAGTATTCTGCCAGAGCTTGTCAAACCACATAGCTGACTCGTCAGGTTTACATACAACAACCATTTCCTGCTTTTCGAACTGATGAATACGGTAAACACCACGCTCTTCAATGCCGTGTGCACCCTTTTCTTTTCTGAAACATGGTGAGTAGCTTGTTAATGTGTATGGAAGGTCTTTCTCCTTATTGATTGTGTCGATGAATTTACCGATCATTGAGTGCTCTGATGTACCGATGAGGTAGAGGTCCTCGCCCTCAATTTTATACATCATAGCTTCCATCTCAGCAAAGCTCATAACACCTGTTACTACGTTTGAGCGGATCATAAAAGGTGGTACACAGTATGTAAAACCTCTGTCAATCATAAAATCTCTTGCGTATGAGATAACTGCAGAATGGAGTCTTGCGATATCGCCCATAAGATAGTAGAAACCATTGCCGGCTACTTTACGTGCACTATCAAGGTCAATGCCGTTTAACTTCTCCATAATCTCTGTGTGGTATGGAATTTCAAAATCAGGAGTTAAAGGCTCGCCGTAACGCTGTACTTCAACGTTTTCAGAATCATCCTTACCGATTGGAACTGACTCGTCAATGATGTTAGGAATAATCATCATAATGTCAGTAACTTTCTGTGAAAGCTCAGCTTCTTTAGCCTCTAAAGCTGCAAGCTCTTCGCCCTTTTCAGTAACGAGCTTTTTCATCTCTTCTGCTTCTTCACGCTTGCCCTGACCGAATAATTTACCGATTTCCTTTGAGTACTTGTTACGCTGTGCTCTTAAGTCGTCAGCCATACCTTTGATTTTTCTTGACTCAGCATCAAGTGCAATAACTTCATCAACAAGTGGAAGTTTTGAATCCTGATACTTTTTCTTTATATTTTCTTTAACAACATCCGGATTTTCTCTTAAAAATTTAATATCAATCATTGTTCTGCTCCTTAAAATTATATAAATCTAAACTTTTATCAAAATAGAGTGATACCGCCAAAGCGATAGTAGTTTTAATTATTTATTGTCCTCAAGTTTATTTGCAAGGTCTTTTAATTCTTCTAAAGAATAAAAGTCGATAGCTAATGTACCGCCTTTGCCGTCTTTTGACGGAGTAACTACTACCTTGTTACCAAGATATTCAGACAGTGCAAGCTCTACTTCTGAGAAGTAGGACGGCTTTTGCTTTACTTTACGGGTACGCTCCTGTGGCTTTTTGAGTAAATCTTTGACCATCTTTTCAACCTGACGTACAGTTAAGTTTTTCTTAACTATTTCATCAGCTACATTACTCATCAAAGCCTTGTCCTCAAGTGACAGTAAAGCTCTTGCGTGACCTGAACTTATATCGCCATTCTCCACGAGCTCAATTACGTCATCAGGAAGTAAAAGCAAACGCATGGTGTTAGCAACAGCAGGACGAGATTTACCGACTGTCTGTGCAACCTGCTCCTGACTCATAGAATATGTATCTATGAGAGTTTTATAGCCTTTAGCTTCTTCAATAGGGGACAAGTCCTCTCGCTGAAGATTTTCTATCAAAGCGAGCTCCATTGTTTCATTGTCGCTTAATTCTCTGATTACAGCAGGTATCTCAGTAAGTCCTGCCATACGAGAAGCACGGTAGCGTCTTTCACCGGCTACAATCTGGTATCCGCCTAAAGGAAGCGGACGAACTAAAATAGGCTGTAACACTCCGTGCTGCATGATGCTTTGTGATAACTCAGCGAGTGCCTGTTCGTCAAATTCTTTTCTCGGCTGGTCACGATTAGGTTCAATATCAGCTATACGCAGAGTAACCGCTTCGTTGCTGTTTTCAGCATCATTTTCAATAAATATGGCACTCAAGCCTTTGCCGAGGCCACCCATTTTTTTAGCCATACTGACGCTCCTTCTTTAATATTTCCTGTGTAAGTTCCAGGTAAGCGTGTGTACCTTTACAGGATTTGTCGAAATAAATCACCGGCATACCAAAGCTCGGAGCTTCTGAAAGCCTGACTCCACGTGGGATAACGGTAGAAAACACCTTTTTAGGGAAGAAACGTTTTACTTCGTTAACTACCTGCTGTGTAAGATTGAGTCTGCCGTCATACATCGTCAGCAACACACCCTCAATATCAATATGAGGATTTGTCTGTCGTTTAACTCTACGAACTGTATTCATAAGCTGTGAAAGACCTTCAAGTGCATAATACTCGCACTGAATAGGTACTAAAATCGTGTCACAGGCTGTAAGAGCGTTTGTAGTAATCAAACCTAACGAAGGTGGACAGTCGATGATAATGTAATCGAAGTCCGCTTTAATTGAAACAATAGCCTGTTTCATTCTGTAAGTGCGGTTTTCCATATCCGCAATCTCCAGCTCTGCTGCAGCCAGGTCTATGCCTGATGGCATAATATACAAGTTTTCAAACTGTGTCTGTACAATAATTTCCTGAGCTTTTGTATCGCTCACCAGCAAATCATAGGTCGTGAATTTACACGAGCGTTTGTCAATACCGACACCGCTGGTAGCGTTGCCCTGAGGGTCAACATCGATCAAAAGCGTTTTTTTCTTGTTGAAACCGAGGGAAGCGGCAATATTAACCGCAGAGGTAGTCTTACCGACACCGCCTTTCTGGTTTGCAACAGCAATAACTTTTGCCAAAAAAATCACACCAAAATTCAAATTTGTGCTTTAAACACACATGATAAATGTAATTTTATCACATATCAGCACGAAATTAAAGACTTTTTACATAGATTTATAAAAAAGTTTAAGTTTTAAATGCTTTTTAAAGTGTATTACGTTTTTATTTCTGTTTCACGTGAAACATTAAGCGCTGAGGTCCGTATTCTGTTTACTTGATTTATCAGACCAATACAAATGCCAAAAGGCCACACAGAATAACTGTGTGACCTTTGGCAAGGGGTTCAGATAAGGAAATGGGTATGAGTGGATAGATGCTTTCGCATCTAAGGGGAAAGCTAAACTACCATTTTCGGCTTGTTTGCCGATTTTGGAATTTTTACTGTGTACTCTATGTACTCGTCCGTCTCGTTTTTACAGCTTGTGGCGTTGATACCGGACAGACGCATTGTATCAACTGCTTTGTTTATAGTATTAACAAAGATGCGAACATCTTTAACAACTATTTTCTTTTCAGGTTTTTTGGTCACTTCTGGGAGTTGGGGAACAGTTTTACGTAATAATATCTCAGTAACTAGTGCTTCACTCTGTGTAACATTGAGGTTGTCCGATATTATTCTGCTTAAAGCTTCGCGCCTTAAAGCTTCGTCATCTATACGAAGAAGGGCTCGAGCGTGTCGCTCAGACAATGATGCACTGACAATCCATTCCTGTTCTTCAAACGTAAGTCGTAGTAATCTTAGTTTATTTGCAATCGTCGATTGTTTTTTACCAAGACTGATTGCCGCCTGTTCTTGTGTCAGACCATACTTTCTTATAAGACGAGCAATTCCTCTTGCTTGTTCAAACATTCCTAAATCTTTGCGCTGGATGTTTTCAATCAAAGCGAAAACTGCAGACTCCTTGTCAGAACACTTGAGTACTACACAAGGTACTCGTGTTATACCCGCCATTATAGCAGCACGCAGTCTTCGTTCTCCTGCCACCAGCTCAAACTCCGTCGAATTAATCCGCCTGACCGATAAAGGTTGGAGAATACCATTCTGTACTATTGACTGTGATAATGACTTGAGTTCACGTTCATCAAAGTTCTTTCTTGGCTGGGTTTTATTTGGTCTTATTGCAATTGTCGGTATGTAGTAAACCTTATTGTCATCTCTGCTCAAAAAACTCATTTTATTCTCCCTCACAGGTTGTCCCCGCAAGATTATATTATCACGAGGTATACAATAAATTTGTAGAAATACCACCGCAAATATAATTTTGTTTTGCTTTTTTAAATAGAAAAACGGCACACTCTGTCGAATGTGCCGCATATTTTATAATGCTTTGGATTTAATTTTTGCAGATGTTCTCGGGTAACGCTTATCGGTCTGTGAAATCTTTTTGATATTAATGATCGTTCGCTCAGATGTATCAGCTAAGTTATAGGTATCAACCTTAACCGTTTTACCACCAAGAGTTTTAATAGCAGACTTTGCGGCAGATATTTCTTCTTCGCTGTATTTGCCTTTCATCGCTACAAAAGCACCGCCCACCTTTACATAAGGCAGGCAATACTCAGAGAGTACATTTAACTGAGCAACAGCACGGGAAGTAGCAAAGTCAAATTTTTCACGCAGATCAGCTTTTTTAGCTCCGTCCTCTGCACGAGCGTGAACAATTTTGACATCAGTGAGATTTAACTCGCTCACAACTTCGCTTAAAAAAGTGAGTCGTTTATTAAGGCTATCGAGCAAGCATAGTTTTATGTCAGGTCTGACTATCTTAATAGGAACTGACGGAAAACCTGCGCCCGTACCGACATCGATTAAAGAACTATTCTGTGGCAGTTGGACATACTTTAGTAGCAGAATGCTATCACAAAAATGTTTCAGTGCCACATCCTCAGGTTCAGTGAGTGCTGTAAGGTTCATTTTATTGTTCCATTCAATAAGCAGCTCGTAGTATCGCTCAAGCTTTAACATCTGTTCATCAGTAAGTTCAATACCGGATAATTCAGCTTGTTTTAATAATATATCTTTAAACATTCATTTATACCTCATTGTTTGAGTTGTATGACCTTTTAGCAAGCCAGATTAAAAGCACACTTATATCGGCAGGAGATACGCCACTAATACGTGACGCCTGACCTATATTAGCCGGACGTATTTTACTGAGCTTTTCCTGAGCCTCAAGACGCAGACCACTTAAACTCTTGTAATCAGCATCAGCAGGCAGCTTCTTAGCCTCAAGCTTTCTCATCTGTTCAACCTGTGCAAGCTGTTTTTTAATATAGCCATCATATTTGATAGCAATCTCAACCTGTTCAAGCACACTCTGTGGTATATCAGGGCGTGATACATCAACGTTCTCTAATGCTTTATAATCTAACTGTGGTCGTTTGAGCAATTCAATCAGACGAATTGAATTAGTAACTTGAGATGTTTCACGTGAAACAAGTATGTTGTTTAACTCTTCAGTACAAGGAATAACCGTTTCCTTCGCACGTTTTAACTCTTGTTTGATAAGCTCCTGCTTTTTGTTAAAACGTTCCCATCTATCTTCTGAGATGAGTCCGAGCTCATACCCAAGCGGTGTTAAACGAGTATCAGCATTATCCTGTCTTAAAATAAGACGATACTCACTTCGTGATGTCATCATACGATAAGGCTCGTTAGCACCTTTTGTAATAAGATCGTCGATAAGTGTGCCGATATATGAACTAGCTCTGTCTAAGATGAAAGGTTCTTTACCCTGAACTTTCAAAGCTGCATTGATACCGGCAATCAAACCCTGTGCTGCCGCTTCCTCGTAACCTGAACTACCATTAAACTGTCCTGCACCATATAAACCTTCAAAATCTCTGAACTCCAGTGTTGCATTCATTGAGGTTGGGTCTATACAATCATATTCGATTGCATAAGCAGGACGCATAATGAGAGCGTTCTCAAGTCCAGGTATCGTATGGTAAAACTGAAGCTGAACTTCTTCAGGCAGGGAAGATGACATACCCTGCAAATACATTTCTTCAGTATCAAGACCACATGGCTCTATAAACAGCTGATGACGTTCCTTATGCTCAAAACGGACAATCTTATCCTCTAAACTTGGACAATAACGTGGACCTACGCCTTCAATCTTTCCGCCATAAAGCGGAGAACGATGAATATTATCTAAGATAATCTTCTTTGTTTCTTCATTTGTGTAACTGATATGGCAGACAACTTTATTATCACCTAAACTCTCTGTGTCATAAGAAAAAGGTACAGGCGGAGTATCACCATGTTGAACTTCAAGTTTATCAAGAGCAATTGAGCTACGTTTAACACGAGCAGGGGTACCTGTTTTGAATCTGCGTGTAGGAATTCCTAGCTTTCTCAGACTATCACCAAGGAAAGTAGCAGGAAAAACTCCGTCAGGACCAGATTCATAAGACACTTCGCCTATAAAAATCTTTCCGCCTAAATATGTTCCCGTAGCAATAATTACTGTTTTTGCCACAAATTGGGCAAGCATACGGGTTGTCAGAGTCCATGTGCCGTCATCATTTCTTTCAATATCAGTTATTTCAGCTTGTCTTAAATCAAGATTATCACAAAGTTCAAGCTTGTGCTTCATAACATCCTGATACTTACGTCTGTCAATCTGTGCACGCAGAGAGTGTACAGCAGGCCCTTTACCCAAATTGAGCATTCGCATCTGTAAAAAACACTCGTCAGCAGTTTTGCCCATCTCACCACCGAGTGCATCAATCTCACGCACAAGATGACCTTTAGCTGTGCCACCGATAGACGGATTACAAGGACAGTTTCCTACAGCATCCATATTTATTGTAAAAATAGCAGTTTTACAGCCAAGTCGTGCAGAAGCTAACGCAGCCTCAATACCTGCGTGTCCTGCACCTATAACTGCAACATCATAATTTCCTGCAAAATATGTACTCATAATAAAACCTCACGGTATAAATCTATAAAACTATTTACCAACACAGAACTGGTGGAAAACATTATCTACAACTGTTTCTGTTACACGTTCACCAGTAAGCTCACATAGATATGAAATAGCATCTTCAAGAGAAACTGTAACTGCATCGTATGTCATACCCATCTCAAGGGCGGATATAGCATCGATTAACGCAGTGTGTGCGTTTTTAGCAAGGCTACGCTGACGCTCGTTACAAAGAACAGCAGATGAGCTATCAAAATCAGCAGTACCAGCGACTTTTTCTATCAGGTTTTCAAATTCAGTGATACCCGTCTTTGTTTTAGCAGACATAAATACAATATCCTGTGTTACTTCTCTGATTTTATCAATATCAAGCTTTTGTTCCAAATCCTCTTTATTAACTACAGCAATACAGGTAGAACCCTTGATATCATTTAGAATAGATATGTCATCATCTGAAAGTGGGGTAGATGCATCAAACACAGCAATAATAAGTTCAGCAGTTAATAAACGTTGTTTTGCTTTATCAACACCTATTTTTTCAATCGCATTGTCAGCATCTCTGATACCAGCAGTATCCGACAGATGCAAAGTAATATCTTTTACAATTGCAGTTTCTTCAACAATATCTCTGGTTGTACCGGCAATATCAGTAACAATGCTTTTGTCATAGCCTGTAATAAGATTCATCAGAGTGGATTTACCAACATTAGGACGACCGACAATAACAGTATCGATACCTTCTCTGATTGCCTTGCCCTTATCATAATTATTAAGCAATGTGCTAAGCCTTTCTGAACAAGTACGTAGCGCATCTTTAAGCACAGAGAATTCAATTTCAGGAATATCCTCCTCGGGATAATCTGACCATGCACACAAGTGTGCAGCTCGGTTAACAAGTTCATCCTTGATCTCATTTATACTTTTGCTTAAAGCACCCTCATGTACTGAAAGCGCAGAACGCTGGGCTGCTTTTGATTTTGCGCCGATAATATTCATTACCGCCTCAGCTTCGGTTAAATCAAGTTTGCCGTTTAAAAAAGCTCTTTTTGTGAATTCTCCAGCCTGAGCGGATACAGCACCATTATCAAGCACAGCTCTGAGCACTGCTTTTGTAGAATAAATACCACCATGACAAGATAATTCAACTACATTTTCTCCGGTGTAACTATGTGGTGCTTTAAATACAGTAGCAATACATTCATCTACTTTTTCGTCATTATAGAAAACAGCACCAAAATGAGCGGTATAGCCTTTAGAGTTACTAAGCATTTTACCACTTTGAGCTTTAAATACTTTATCAGCAATAATTAAAGCGTCATCACCCGATATTCTTATTACGCCTATACCACCCAGCCCCTGAGCAGTGCTGATAGCAGCAATTGTATTGTCGTTCATAGTATCATTCCTTTATTTACTATAAATACTCTATAATATTTTATCACATTATGCAAGTTCTGCAATCATAAACTGAATATGTGTAGCATCAAAAATATTAAATAATCTCATTAAGTAAACTTTTTTACAAAGTAAAAAGGGGCGGATAACCGCCCCTACGTTATTATTTATCAATTCTGCCGTAGAGACCGTACTCGCCGCTCTCATTTAATGGCTTGCGATCAGGGTTAGCCTGTGGCTTATTTGGCTTACCACTTGGTTTGCCACCTCTGTATGGTCTTCTGTTGCCGCCCTGTCTGCTATTTTTATAGTTACCCTTGTTCTTTGGGTCAGGACCAATAACAACGTGACGATTGATGTTTTCACCTTCACTCCAAGAGATAGCACCATTAACCTTCTGAACAGCTGTGTGAATAATGCGTCTCTCGTAAGGATTCATTGGCTCAAGAGAAGATTTTTTACCGGTTTTAGCAGCTTTGATACCAAGCTTTCTACCTAAAATCTCAAGAGTTTTTTCTCTCTTTTCTCTGTAATCACCTGTATTAATTGTAACTCTGCAATATGAGTTATCTACGTGGTTAGCTACAAGGCATGTGAGATACTGTAAAGCATCGAGTGTCTCACCACGTCTGCCGATAACTGAACCTACGTCTTCGCCTGTAATTTCAATATTGATGACGTTCTTTTCTTTTTCTTCAACGCTCATCTGAATATCATTTAGGCCCATAGCCTTGATGATAGAATCAAGGTAGTCTGCGGCTGCCTGAGCAGGAGTTGTTTTTACAAAAACTCTTACTTTAGCAGGATGACCGCCGAACAGACCGAGAATTTTTTTAGACTGCATCTCGATAATTTCAAAATCTACGTTATCATCGTAGGTTTCTACACCGAGCATTTCGCAGGCTTTTTCTCTAGCTTCTTCAACAGTAGCACCTGTTGCAATAGCTTCTCTATTCAAGTTTGCACCTTCTTTTAGTGTAATGTGAATTTTCTGATTTAATTTGTAGTTTATCTGTTATACTCAGCGTTTTTTTCATCAAGCTCGAGTCGTGCAATATGTGCAGCCTCAGCTTTAGCATTTAAAATATCAGGTGAGTAGAATTTGTTCATAATCAGTGTCTGTACAAAACCAAACACAGTTGAGCAAATCCAGTAGAAACCTACAGCTGCAGGAACAGTGTAAGCGATCCATGCAGTGAGAACAGGAAGTGCGATGAACATATATTTCATACATCCCTGCTGCTGGCTCATCGGATTACCCTTCATGAACATCATAAATACCTGTGAACCTACTGAAGTAACTAAACACAGGATAGGAATAAGTAAAATCCAACCACCTGCAAATTTAGGAGTAGATAAAAGGTCAAGTCCAAAGAATTCAAAACCGCCGGAAAGCAGCTTAATTTTTTCGATTTCATCACCTGTCAGAATATTTGAAACACCACTTTGTGTGGAAATGCTGTCGAAAATTCTGAGTAACTCAATTTCAGAATAAATTGAGCTTACATTAAGAGATAATCCAGGTATTGAATTTACATACTCAGTAAGCTGTGCAACCTTATCACCAGCGATATGAAGCACGTTTGAAAGTGGTCTTACAACAGAGTAGTAAATACCAAGCATAACAAACATAGGTAAAAGTGAAGTCAGACATCCTGAAAATGGGCTGACGTTCTCTTTTTCATAGAGCTTCTGAAGCTCTTCGTTGTATCTCTGCTTGTCGTTACCGTATTTTTCCTGAAGTGCTCTTTGTCTGGCCTGAAGTTTAGAGTTAGCGGCCATTGACTTCTGCTGTTTTACAGAAGAAGGAAATAAAACAACTTTAAACACAAGTGTAAAAACAATGATAGCAATACCAAAATTATTTACAAGTGAATAAGCTGCCCAGAGCACATAACCAAATAAACTACCGAAAATGTTAAAAAATTGTGTCATAATTAAGCCTTCTTAATTTTGTATCAATGCTTTTTAGGAGGTACGGGATCGTATCCGCCTTTTGAAAAAGGATTACACCTTAAAATTCTCCATATTCCCATAAAAAGTCCTTTGAAAGCTCCGTGAACCTCAATTGCTTCCTTGGTATACTGTGAACAGGTCGGATAAAATTTACACTTACCTTGTCCCATACGTGGAGAAATATAACATTGATAAAATCTGATAATTGAGATTAAAATCTTTTTCATTTCAGTTGTTAAGGACATTTGCCTGTTGCAAATGATTTTTAATAGCGTTTAAAATATCGGTGCTTTTGACAAAAGGAGTCTTAGCTCTGGCTACAAATACAATGTCATAGCCGTTTTTTATATCAGGTAAAAGCTCATAAAAAGCTGCTCTGATAATTCGTCTGCACCTGTTACGCTGTACAGCCTTGCCAATTTTTTTAGAAGTAGTTATTCCGATTTGAAGGTTATTAGTGTTATTTTTTACGATATAGGTGACAACTACAGGAGATACAAAGGACTTACCTCTCTTATAAGCTCGCTGAAACTGCCAATTTTCTTTAATTGTGAGATAATCTCTCATCTTAACCACCTTTGAGGCAAACAGTCTGTGGAGTGAGTAGTAGTGTGACTGTGTAGCTGTTAAAAATAAAAGATAAAAAGAAAGACCACTGCCGACAGTGGCCTATTTCTTAGTATTTCTTAGTATGATAAGTGCTTTCTGCCCTTAGCTCTTCTTCTTGCAAGAACTTTGCGGCCGTTCTTTGTAGACATTCTCTTTCTAAAGCCGTGCTCCTTTTTTCTGTGAAGCTTTTTTGGCTGATATGTTCTCAGCATTTAAAACCCTCCTTTCGGGTACATAACCTTACAATCTAGCATTATAGCTTAATAATAGCGGTTTTGTCAACAAAAATTTTTGCTTTTATATAGTATCAATTTTTCTTCAAAAAATACTGCTGAAAATACCCACAATATGTGGTATTAACTGCGTTTTTTAACCACAATTTACAGATACAAAAAAATTCTTAAAAATGAGCATATAATTATATGATAAATATTTACTTAAATATAGGAAAATAATATTGATTTTTCAACATAATTTTGATACAATGTTAAACAAATAATGGACAAGTATAGGGTCAAAGGGATTATGACCCACAGAATATGGAAAATGGAGGATATAAAATGGGTTCTTTTGAAGAAGCTTGGCAAGTAATATGTGACTACTTTCAAAACGAGAAAAAAATAACAGACGTTGCTTACAAAACATGGATAAGCCGTATAGAACCAAAAAATATTGACTTTGAAAAGGGCGAGATTACACTTCTTGTTCCTAATGATTTTCATAGACAAACACTGATGCGCTGTTACATACCGATGCTTGAAGACGCCTATTTAGCTGTTTTCGGCACAACATTTACTACAAATTTCATTGTACCTGATGAAATTGAGAAAAAAGAACAGACAAAATTTTTATCAAATGAACAGTCAGCAGATGCAGGGTACGAATTTACATTTGATACCTTTATTGTCGGACAGAGTAATAAATTTGCTCACGCTGCGTGTCTTGCAGTTTCACAGAATCCTGCTGCTGCATATAACCCTCTATTTTTATATGGTAACTCAGGACTTGGTAAAACGCACCTGCTTTATGCTATCGGTAATGATATTAAAAATTCTAACCCTGATAAGAAAATAGTTTATGTCAAGGGTGATGATTTTACAAATGAGCTTATTGAATCAATCAGGCTTGCTACAATGTCAGAATTCAGACAAAAGTACAGACAGGCAGATGTTCTTTTAGTAGACGACGTTCAGTTTATCGGTGGTAAAGAAAGAACACAGGAAGAGTTCTTCCACACATTTAACACTTTATTTGAAGCCAATAAACAGATTGTACTTACATCTGACCGTCCACCAAAAGAAATCAAAACTCTTGAAGACAGACTTCGCTCACGTTTTGAATCAGGTCTTCTCGCTGATATCCAGCCACCTGATCTTGAAACAAGAATCGCTATTATCAAGCGTAAATCTGAAATCTTAGGTCTGAATCTTGAGGATGAAATCTGTGAAAGTATTGCACAGAAACTTAAAACTAATATCCGTCAGCTTGAGGGTGTTGTTAAAAAACTTAAAGCCAGATTCTACTTAACAGGTGAAACAGCATCAATTCAGACAGTAAGCGAAGCTATCTCAGATATTTTAAATAACGAAGCTCCACCGGAGCTAACGGTTGAAAAAATTATTGATGAGGTTGCACGTACATTTGGTGTAAATGCTGATGATATCCGCTCTCAGAAATCCCGTAAAGCTAATATCAACAAACCTCGTCAGATTGCTATCTTCATCGTAAGAGAGCTTACTTCTCTATCAATGGAGGCTGTCGGTAAAGAATTTGGTGGAAGACACTATTCAACCATTGTTTATACAATTCAGCAGGTTGAAAAGAATATGAAAACCGATATGAATTTAAAAGCAACTGTAGAAGATATTATCAAAAATATCCGTGACAGGTAAAATTAAGTAATTATAGCGATGTTTTTAGGTGTAAAAAATTGTCAAAGTTTTACTATATTTTCATCAACATTATCTCCACATAAATTAACATGATGTTGAAAACTCAGCGTAAAAAATAAAAAGTATAATTTTTTCCTTATTTTTTATTAAGAATTAAATTAAAATTTATCCGATGAAAACTGGACAATTTTTAATTTCAACATATTAACATCCCCTACTATAACTACTAAAATATTATAATTATTACATTTGATTAGATTGATTTAGTTAAACAAAGGAGAACATAAAATGAAATTTACATGCTTACGTTCAGAACTGGCTTCTGCTGTATCAAATGTACAGCGTGCAGTTTCTGCTAAAGCTTCTATACCTGCACTCGAAGGTATTTTGATCAGAGCATATGGCTCAAATCTTGTTTTATCAGGTTACGACCTTGAAATAGGAATTACAACAACTATGGATGCTACAGTTAACGAAGAAGGTGAAATTGTTGTATCAGCAAAACTTTTCTCTGATATTGTAAGAAAGCTTCCTGAAGAAATCGTTTGCATTGAAACTGACGATAGATTGATTACTTATATTACAAGTGGTCAGGCTGATTATCAGATTGTTGGTATTTCCTCAAATGAATATCCTGATCTTCCTCAGTTTGAACAGACTGATAATATCGTTGTAAATGCAGAAATTTTAAAGAATATGATCAGACAGACTATTTTCGCTGTTTCTGATAATATGGCTAAGCCTATCTATACAGGTTCACTTTTTGATATTGAAAACAATGTTTTAAGAATTGTTTCTGTTGACGGCTACAGAATGGCTATAAGAGAAGAAAATGTAGATTCAAACAGTACAAATAAATTTGTAGTTCCGGGTAAAACACAGAGCGAAATTTTGAAACTTATCACAGACGATAAAAAAGATGTTGAAATAGTTATCGGTCAGCGTCATATCAGCTTTAAAATTGAAAATTACTCAATTATTTCACGACTTATCGAGGGTAATTTCCTTGACTATAAAACTACAGTTCCAAAAACTGCTCAGACAGAGCTTGTTATCAATACCAGAAAACTGTCAAATTCAGTAGACAGAATGTCACTTCTAACAAGTGAAAAAATTCAGTCACCTGTAAGAATGTCTATAACATCAGATCAGATTAAGCTTTCATGCTCCACAGCAGTAGGTAAAGCAAACGATGTTTTAGATGTTTCTACAATCGGTAACGATGTAGAAATTGGTTTTAACAACAAATATTTACTTGATGCTCTCAAAAACAGCGATACAGACGAAATCAAACTTGTGCTCAATGGTCCACTTGCTCCGATGATTGTAAAACCTGTTAACTCAGATGCTTTTACTTTCCTTGTTGTGCCAATGAGATTATCAAACGAGGGTTGATATGAGTAAAGAAGTTATAAAAATTAACGAAGAATTTATCCGTTTGCAGGATCTTATAAAATTTGCCGGTGTTGTACCTACTGGTGGTCAGGCAAAATATCTTATCCAGAACGGTGAAATTAAAGTAAACGGTGAAGTATGCACTATGCGTGGTAAAAAAATGCGTGATGGTGATATTGCACAGTTTGAAGAAAAAATCATTGAGGTAAAAATAGAGTGATTATTAAAAAGCTCAGGTTTGAAAATTTCAGAAATCTTTCAAACGGTGAGATAATCCCTTGTGAAAAAGTTAATGTTATTTATGGCGACAATGCTCAGGGAAAGACTAATCTGCTTGAAGCTATCTGGCTTTTTTGCGGAGGTCATTCTTTCAGAGGTGCCAAAGAAAATGAGCTGATACATTTTGATGACAGCTTTTTCAAGCTGAATATGGATTTTTATTCGTATGATAGAGATCAGAGTGCTGAAATCGCTTTTTCACAGAATAAAAAGAAAATTAAAATCAATGGTGTAGATAAAAATTCATCATCTTATCTAACAGAAATTTTTTCTTGTGTTGTTTTTTCACCTGAAAATATGACACTTGTAAAACGTGGTCCATCTCTAAGACGTAAATTTTTAGATGGAGCTATCAGTCAGCAACGTATACGATATGCTGCTGCTCTTGCAAAATACAATCAAATCATCAATCAACGTAATGCACTTTTAAAAGATATTTATAAGCATCAGGAGTTAAAAGATACTCTTCCTATATGGGATGATTCTCTGGCTGTGACAGGTGCTATTATTTTAAAAGAGCGTATGGAATATATAAAAGAGCTTAAAGTATACGCTCAGAAATTTCACGATGATATATCAAGCTCTAAAGAAAAGCTAGATATAGAATATATTTCAAATGCCGGTGTAACTGAAGAAGATACCATAGAGATTATCACAGAAAAACTCCGTGTAGCTTATGAAAAATCACGCAAAGATGATTATCATACAGGTTATACCAATATCGGACCTCACAGGGATGATATGGAGATAAAAATAAATGGTATTTCTGCTAAGACTTTTGGTTCTCAGGGACAGCAAAGAAGTGCTGTATTATCACTTAAACTTGCTCAGGCTCAATTGCTATATAGTAAAAATGGCGAAAAACCCGTTATTTTACTTGATGATGTATTATCTGAGCTCGATCCTAAACGTCAGGATTTCTTGCTTAATAAAGTAGATTCATATCAGGTTTTTGTCACATGTTGTGAAGAGTCAAACAAAGAGCAG
This sequence comes from Ruminococcus sp., assembly GCA_017473555.1. Lineage (GTDB taxonomy): Bacteria > Bacillota > Clostridia > Oscillospirales > Acutalibacteraceae > Ruminococcoides. The sequence continues at coordinate 25,998 of JAFUKO010000096.1, forward strand.
TTAAAACAAGGCAAAGTTTTTTATATAAACAATGGCGAGGTGTGCTGATGTACTTACACTTAGGTAACGAAACGGTTATAAAAACCGAACAGATTATCGGCATATTTGACCTTGATACTTCTACCGTGTCTAAGCACACGCGTGACTATCTCTCTAAATGTGAAAAGAATAAGGAAGCGTTTACCGTATCTTTTGAGCTTCCTAAATCATTCATACTGTGCAGTGATGGTAAAGAACAGAAAATATATATTTGTCAGCTATCATCTAAAACTGTACAAAAAAGATTGTTATCACGAAAGGACGCAAATTTATGAAAATCACAAAATGTCCGTATTGCGGAAAACAGCTCACTTTTATGCAGGCTTTTTTAGTGCGTAACAGAGGAGAGTATTTTTGCAATAAATGTAAAAAGGAATCCAACATTCTGATTAAAAAATCACTTTTGACTCCATTTATAGGAGCAGTTGTATTGTCTTTAATATTTTTAGCTATATTTTTATTTATGACAGAAAAAACCAATCTGTGGTTTATGCTTTTAGTTGCATTACCATTTTTCGGTTTTTATATGCTTACACCTTTTTATGTTGATCTTAAACCACGTAAAAAGCATATGGATGTTCTTTATGATACAGGAATGATTGATAGTCCGATTGTTGATCCTGATCCTACTATGGCTAAAACATCACGTGTTATACCTACATTTGTTGATGATGTGGTATTAACAGATCACGATAAACCTGTTATTAATGCTGATGTTTTCAATGCAATCAAAGAAGAACGCAAAATTATGGAACAGGAATCCAGCGGTGATACAAAGAGCTTTTCTAAATTTGAAAATATTTCAAGCAATAAAAATATCGACGCTACTATGCCTGTTAATGATTTGAAAAATCTTTGATATAGAATTTTAAGTAAAATAAATCTGATGAAACCCCATCCGGATTTTTATATATAAGTAAGTGAATGAAAAGAAGATTTGGAGGTAAATACTTTGGATAATATCGAAAAGAATTTAGAAGTTAATGAAATAACCAAAGTTGAAAATGAATATGGTGCTGATGAAATCCAGGTACTGGAGGGCTTAGAGGCTGTAAGAAAGCGTCCGGGTATGTATATCGGCTCTACCGGTGAACGTGGTTTACACCACCTTGTATATGAAATTGTCGATAACTCTATAGACGAAGCACTGGCAGGATATTGTACAAAAATTGAAGTTTCAATTTTGCCGGGTAATATAATCAGAGTTAAAGATAACGGTCGTGGTATTCCTGTCGGTATCAATCAGAAAATGGGTCTTCCTGCTGTAACAGTTGTATTTACTGTACTCCATGCAGGTGGTAAATTTGGCGGTGGCGGATATAAGGTATCCGGCGGTCTTCATGGTGTTGGTGCATCTGTTGTAAATGCTCTGTCAGAATGGCTCGAAGTAAGAGTTTGTGACGGCGAAGATATTTACTTCCAGCGTTATGAACGTGGTACAATTATGAACGACCTTGAAAAAATCGGTAAATCCGATATTAAAGGTACTGAAGTACTTTTCAAAGCAGATCCGCTTATTTTCCAGGATACTGATGTTTACGATTATAATATCCTTGCAAAACGCTTAAGAGAGCAGGCTTTCCTTAATGCAGGTGTAAATATTGAGCTTAAGGATGAGCGTGATGCTGACAATATTATCAGCAAGACTTTCTACTATAAAGGCGGTATCAAGGAATTTGTTGAGTACATACACAACAAAAAGGGTTATACCCCTATCCACGAAGAGATAATTTTCCTTCATGCTTCAAATGCTGAGGATACCTGTGAGGTTGATATTGCACTTCAGTACAATGACAGCTATAACAACGATATCCGTTCTTTTGCTAATAATATTCATACTACCGATGGTGGTACTCACGAAGAAGGTTTCAGACGTGCACTGCCTCGTGTAATGAACACTTACGCAACAAAATTCAATAAAATTAAAGATAAAGACAAGGATTTAAAGCTTGAATTTGAAGACTATAAAGAAGGCCTTACAGCTATTATTTCCGTAAAAATAACAGAAGCTCAGTTTGAAGGCCAGACTAAAGCAAAGCTCGGTAATACAGAAGTTCGTTCACTTGTCAGTAAATTAGTAAGTGAAAAGCTTTCTGAATTTTTAGAGGAGAATCCAGCTTCCGCTACTGCAATTTTAGACAAAGCTTTAGCTGCTGCAAAAGCAAGAGAAGCAGCTCGAAAAGCCAGGGAATCAGCCAGAAGAAAATCTCCACTTGATTCAGCTTCTCTCCCTGGTAAGCTTGCAGACTGCCAGTCAAAAGACAGCTCAGAAACTGAAATTTACATCGTAGAGGGTGACTCTGCGGGTGGCTCTGCTAAGCAGGGTCGTGACAGACGTTTTCAGGCTATTCTCCCACTCTGGGGTAAAATGCTCAACGTTGAAAAAGCAAGACTTGACCGAGTATACGGCAACGATAAATTGACTCCTGTTATCACAGCACTAGGTGCAGGTATAGGCGAAGAATTTGATTTAGAAAAACTCCGTTATGATAAAGTTATTATCATGGCCGATGCCGACGTTGACGGTTCTCATATTCGTACACTCTTACTTACATTCTTCTTCAGATTTATGAGACCTTTAGTTGAAGCAGGTCATGTGTATATTGCTCAGCCACCTCTTTATCGTATCACTAAGGGTAAAGAACATCACTATGCTTATTCTGATATTGAGCGTGATGAAATTATGGCTAAACTTGAAGGTAAAACAGATATCCAGCGATACAAAGGTCTTGGTGAGATGGACTCAGAACAGCTTTGGGAAACAACTATGAATCCTGAAACAAGAACAATGCTGAGAGTCGAACTGTCTGATGCACAAGAGGCTGACGAAACATTCTCCATCCTTATGGGTGACAAGGTTGAGCCTCGACGTGAGTTCATTGAAACTAACGCTAAATATGTTCAGAATCTTGATATATAATCGAATACCAGAAAAAGTATTGATAACTGATTGAAGGTGCAAAATTTGGATAACGAAAAGAACTTAAATAATACAAATGAAAACACTGAGAACAGTGGTATGGTAGGTAAAGTTATAGACGTTGATATTAACCGTGAAATGAGAAAATCATTCCTTGACTACTCAATGAGTGTTATTGTATCACGTGCTTTGCCTGATGTACGAGATGGTCTGAAGCCTGTACATCGCCGTATTCTCTATACAATGTTTGAAAATGGTTTAGAACCTAACAAACCTTATCGTAAATGTGCCGATACTGTTGGTAACGTGCTCGGTAAGTATCACCCACACGGTGACTCCTCTGTTTACGATGCAATGGTACGTTTGGCTCAGGATTTTTCAATGAGATATATGCTCGTTGACGGTCATGGTAACTTTGGTTCTGTCGATGGTGACCCTCCTGCTGCTTACCGTTATACTGAGTCAAAGCTCTCAAAAATTTCTCTCGAAATGGTTACTGATATCGACAAGGAAACTGTCGATTTTATGCCAAACTTCGACGACAGACTTAAAGAGCCTACAGTTTTACCTAGCCGATTCCCTAACTTGCTTGTAAATGGTAGTTCAGGTATCGCTGTTGGTATGGCTACAAATATTCCGCCTCATAACTTAGGTGAAGCAGTAGACGCTATGTGTCTGCTTATTGATAATCCTGACGCAGAAATTGCTGAACTTATGGAATGTATGCCTGGTCCTGACTTTCCGACAGGCGGTATTATCATGGGTCGTTCAGGTATAAGAGCAGCTTACGCGACAGGCAGAGGTAAAATTATTGTTAGAGCTAAGACAGAAATTGTTGAAGCTAAAAATAACAGATTTAAGATTATCGTTACTGAGCTTCCATACGTTGTAAATAAAGCAAGACTTATTGAAAATATAGCTGATTTAGTTAAAGACAAGCGTATAGAAGGTATCTCAAACATTGAGGACCACTCAGATAGAAATGGTATGCACATCGAAATTCATATCAAGCGTGAGGCTTCACCTCAGGTGGTGCTCAATCAGCTCTTTATGCTGACACAGCTCCAGTCAACTTTCGGTTGCATTATGCTCGCTATTGTAAACGGCGAACCTAAAATCTTAACACTCAAAGAGATGCTCCAGCACTACATTGACCATCAGGTTGATGTTATCACACGTCGTACTATCTACGATCTGAGAAAAGCTAAAGAGCGTGCTCATATTTTAGAGGGTTTGAAAATTGCTATCGATAATATCGACGAAGTAATTGCTATTATCCGTAAGTCAAAAGACCAGGCTTCTGCTAAAATCGGTCTTATGGAGCGTTTCGGACTTGACGAAGCTCAGGCTCAGGCTATCGTTTCTATGCGTCTTGGTCAACTCACAAATATGGAGCGTACCAAGATTGAAGACGAACTTGCTGCTTTAGCCGCTAAAATTGCTGAGTATAACGAGATTTTAGCAAGTGAAGAAAGAAAACTTTCTCTTGTTAAAGAAGAAGCAATCGCAGTCAGAAACAAATACGCTGACCCACGTAGAACAGAAATCTGTGCTATTAGCGGTGAGGTTGATATCGAAGACCTTATTCCAAAGGAAGACTGCGTTGTAACAATGACAAAATTCGGTTATATCAAGCGTCTTGCTGAGGATACATATAAGCTCCAGCGTCGTGGTGGTCGTGGTGTATCCGGTATGACAAGAAAAGAAGAAGATACCGTAACCGAGATGTTTATTTCTAACTCACACGACTATATTCTGTTCTTCACTGACAAGGGCAGAGTATACAGACTCAAGTGTTACGAAGTTCCTGAAAGTTCACGCCAGTCAAAGGGTATGAATATTGCAAATATTTTACCTATAGGCACTGACGAAAAGGTTACTTCTATGATTCGTGTGCCTGAATTTAACGAGGATAAATACCTTGTAATGGTTACAAAGCAAGGTATCATCAAACGTATTGAGCTTAATGCATATAATACAGCACGTAAGGGTGGTCTTATCGCTCTTGATCTTAACGAGGGTGATGAGCTTGCCTGGGTAAGAATGACTGACGGTAACGATGAAATTATTATCGCTACACGTAAGGGTATGGCTATCCGTTTCAATGAAAATGATGTCAGACCTATGGGACGACAGGCACGTGGTGTCAAGGCACTTAAATTAAAAGAAAATGACTATGTAATCGGTATGAGCGTTATTGATGAGGACAGCTATGTTCTTACAGTTTCATCAACAGGTTACGGAAGACTTTCATCTCCTTCTGATTATCGCACTCAGAGCCGTGGAGGTAAGGGTCTTACTAACTATCATATCGAAAAATATGGAGAAGTAGCAGCGCTCAGTGTTGTTTCAAAGGATGATGACGTTATCATAATTTCAGCAAATGGTGTCATTATCCGTATTAAAGCCGATACTATCCGTCTGTGTGCACGTCCTAGTAAGGGTGTAACAGTTATGAAGATTAAGGATGATAACGAGGTTGTAACAGTTGCCGCTGTTCCTCACGAGGATGAAGAAACAGACGAAGTGGTAGAGTCTGAAAACGCTGATGTTGTTGAAACAACAGAAGAAACTGTTACAGAATAATCGTTTAAAGTAAGCTTATGAAAAGAATTTTTTGTATTTTAATTGTTATTTTATTAGTGCTGTCTCTTTGTGCTTGTAATAAAGAGACAGCAACAAAGGGTATTATGACCGACAGCTCAGCTGACGAGGTTCCTTTAACGGTAAAATATCCTGCACCGACAAATCTTACATACGAAGACAGCGACAATAATCTCGGAGCACGCTATGTTTTTACACTCGAAGAGTTTAACACTATGTTAAATACTGCGTGTGAAAATTTGGGCACAACAGATGTTGACCAGTACTTTGATTATAGTAACTGGCAGGTTATGTCTGATAACTTAACCGACAACAATGGTATTAAGTATTCTTCGTATTACTACGCTACCGATACTCTGACTATCACAGCCGCTGTTGAAAACGAGTCAGGAAAAGTAATGAACTTGGGTTGCGGTACATCTTATGATGAATTTGCAAACGCTGATGCTGATTATCAGTATACAGTAATGCTCACTTCTGCTATAATTGCGATGGTGGCAGGCGGATATACTGAAAACGACATCGAGTTTTTATATTGCATCTTTTTTGATTCTGCAAAATTTAACGAGCAGTTTATCTATCATAACAATATCTATATGATGAATATCAGTAAATCAGAGGGCGAAGAGGGTTCTGCTCTATTGTTTATGACATCACCATGTAAGGATGAGATAAAGTCAGAGTGGGAGTTAACTGATTACAAAAACTACAACGGTACATATAAAAACGAGTAGTTTTATACTCTTTGAGAGTTTTTTATAGATATTTAATGCAAAGGAGCTATGAAAAAATGGGAGAAATTTATATCCTCAGAGTACTCTCAGGTGTCAGATTTTCAAAAATTGACAAGGTACTCACAACTGTAAAAGAAAAATCAGGACAGAGCAAAATCAAGACTTTTTTTGATATTATAAACTGTGCTCTCCGCTATGGTGCGGGTTACAACGACTATGATATTTTTCAGTTCTATAACATCGACGCAAAAAAGCGTAAGACTTATGTGACAAGAGTTTTGAACAAAAAAATCATTATGAAGTGTAACGACCAGAGCGTATCAGACGAGCTTCACTATAAGAGCCGTTTCAACCGTAAGTATTCAAAATACTTAGGTCGTGGTTGGTATGATATGGAGAGAGGTACTTTCGAAGAATTTGAAAAATTCTGTAGTGATAAGGAGTACTTATTCTGCAAGCCTGACGGACTTGATTCAGGTCGTGGTATCGAAAAGCTGAAAATCGCTGATTTTGATAGCATAAAAGCTATCTACGAGTACTGCAAGGAGAAGAATTTTGGTGTTGTTGAAGAGGTTGCTAAACAGCATCCTAAAATGGCATCTCTTCACCCTGAGTCAGTTAACTGTGTAAGAATGCAGACTATTGTTGTTGATGGCAAGCCACACCTTGTTTATGCTGCTTGTAAAGCAGGTAACGGCGGTCACTTTGTTGACAACCTCGGTTTTGACGGTATCAATATTCCTGTAGATAAGGAAACAGGCAAGCTGATTAAAACAGGTCGTACAGAGCATCGCCAGCTTTATACTGAGCATCCTCGCACAGGCGTAGTTTTTGAAGATTTTGAGATTCCTATGTTTAAAGAGGCTGTTGAGCTTTGTTTCAAAGCAGCTTTAGATACCCCTGACGTTAAATTTGTTGGCTGGGACTGCTATATTGGTGAGGATGGTCCTGGTATCATCGAGGCTAACGACTATCCTGACTACTATTTCTGGCAGCTTCCTGAGCTTACTCCGGACAGACTTGGTATTTTACCATATTTTGAGAAACTGTTTAAGCAGAAAATAACTCCATATCGTAAGATAAAATAATAAATATTAAGGTGAAACAAATGAAAAAAATATTACCAATATTATTAAGTGTAGTTGTAGTTATCAGTATTTTTGCTGGTGTTGCGTTAAATTCTTACGCTACTGATGCAGATCCTGTTTTATATGTCAGCGGTGACTATACCTACACTATACTGGGTTCAACTGATGCAAAAATCGTAGGTTACAGCGGTGATGATGCTGAAATTGTAATTCCTACATCACTCGACGACTATAAAGTAACCTTTATCGATGATTTTGCGTTTATGCAGAATACAGCTTTAAAGAATGTTTCAATTCCGCATACTGTTGTAAGCGTAGGCGAGTATGCATTTTTAGAAACTTCTCTTGACTACATCACTTTCTTGAATGCAGAGTGCGAGATTTTCGACAGCGAATATACTATCGAAAGCGTAGCTGTAATCCGTGGATATGATAATTCGACTGCACAGCTTTACGCTGAAAAATATGATAGAGTATTTGAGTCATTGGGCGAGGTTCCTGAAAACCCAACTGAGGCACCAACAGTAGCACCAACAGAAGAACCTACAGAGGATCCAACAGAGGATCCAACAGAAGAGCCAACAGAAGAGCCAACAGAGGAACCAACAGAAGAACCTACTGAGGAGCCAACAAAGGAACCTACAGAGGAACCTACAGAAGAACCAACACAGAAGCCATTTATTTTGGGTGATGTTGATGGTGACGGCGAGGTTTCAGTTATGGACGCAACTGCTATCCAGCTTCATATAGCATCACTACAGACTATCCCAGAGGATAAATTACCTGCAGCTGATGCTGACAGAGACGGCGATGTTTCAGTATTGGATGCAACTCAGATTCAGCTCTTAGTAGCCAGACTTATTGATTCACTTTAATATATACTTAAGATTTAAGGACTATCCTATTTCGGATAGTCCTTTTTGTATGCCAATAAAGTAGAATTATATCTTATATTATCTTAAATCTTATGTTTTTTGTGCTGATTTTCCGTTTTATGCTCGATTATTCCCTACTTATGTCAGTTTTCGGTTATTATTTGAATTTTTGTGTATAATCTCACTTGTAAGTTAAAAACACAGAAAACTTGCACTGAACAAAACAAAGTTCAGGGGTACAAAAATAA
>JAFUKO010000097.1 GCA_017473555.1 Ruminococcus sp.
AGTCGGTAGAGCAGGGGACTGAAAATCCCCGTGTCGATGGTTCGATTCCGTCCGGAGGCACCAAATATTTGCGGATGTAGCTCATCTGGTAGAGCGCCACCTTGCCAAGGTGGAGGTAGCGGGTTCGAGCCCCGTCATCCGATCCATGTAAAGCACTTAACATTACGTTAGGTGCTTTTTCTTTTTTTACACATCTCTTAATTGATGTGCTTAATGTATAAACGCTAATGTTTGTTTGATAAAAGACGTCGTTTTAAGATTTGTTCAAAATCCCCTTGCATTTTATTTGAAATTGTGGTATATTATCTCTCGCACGATAAATGCGGATGTAGCTCATCTGGTAGAGCGCCACCTTGCCAAGGTGGAGGTAGCGGGTTCGAGCCCCGTCATCCGCTCCATTTTTTATAATTTAATAATCGGAGGCTTAGCTCAGCTGGTTAGAGTATCTGCTTGACGTGCAGAGGGTCATTGGTTCGATTCCAATAGTCTCCACCATATAAATAAAGCGAGGATGCCATCAGGCGTCCTCGTTTTTTACATAAATATAGTGGTAGCGGTTGGAATCGAAGGTGACGAGAACGACTGCCGTCGGTGACGGATTAAAGAAGTTCGAGGAAGAGCCGAAACAAGGAGGTTGAGGAAGTATCTTTAGATACGACGCTAAGCGACTATGTTTCAATCGGAGATTGTGCCAAGAAAAATTTGGAACGAATTTTTCGCAGGTAAAAACAGTTCGGTGAACTGTTTTTAAGGAGAGCGCAGATGCAGCGCCTTGCATACCACAATGGCATAAGACGTGGTAACTGTAAATGTTTATTGAACACAAATAGTCTCCACCATATAAATAAAGCGAGGATGCCATCAGGTATCCTCGTTTTTTGTGTATTAGTTTTTGTCTAGCTTATTCGATTTCACAGCCGCCCCATTCTACAACAGTAAAGCCTGTTCGTGTAGCTGTGCTGAGCTGTTGTTCTTTTACCTTGACATATTCGTTGAGCGGTTTGTATTGCATCAACACTCTAATTACGGTATCTGGTTTTTCTGAAAGCTCTAAAGGCATAGCTTTGTTTATTTCATCAATTGGAGCAAAGCGGATAAAATTGTATTCGTTTTCCTGTAGGGTAGGGAGCCAGTATATTATGAATTCTTCTGCCTCTTTACTGCTCAGACCTAGTATAGCGAGCTTTTCCTCAAGAAAAGTGATGACGTCACTTCCTTTTACAACAAAGCCTTCGTCAAAGTTTGTGTTATACTTTGTGTTGCCCTCCCAGTACAGCGAGTACAGTTCTCTGCCTGTATTGTTATCTATAAGAGTTCCGTCAGGATAAGCTGTGATGTTCCATTCTTTTTTATATTCTGGATATGTACATGTGAGCTGGTCTGGATAACCAAGCTTTACTGTGATTTGTGTTGCCTCTTTAGGGTAAAGGTATATTACAGGCTTTTTGAATAGTATTTCGTCGCTACAATCTTCAGTCTGTGGTTCGGTTTGCGGTTTGGTCTGTGGTTCAACCTGTGAGTCTACATAGGCTTCAGTACTGGTTTGCGTGCCTATAGTTTCAGTAGGTGTTTTCTCGTTTGCGTTACAGGCTGATAAAAACAGTGTTAATACAAGTATACAAATGATTAAAATTGAACATTTTTTCATAATTTCACCTCTCGTTTTATTCCACAATATTATTGTCGATGAGTCTGAGATTATATGGTTTTCCGTTTGAATCGTATTCTACCTTATAGCACACAGGAGGAGCTTTTAGCTTCTTAGCGTTTTTCTCTTCGTTATACCTGCAGATGTAAATGTAATCCTCGTCGGCATAAAGGTCGTAATACACAAGATTGCTATCACTCATTAAAATGGTCTTTTCACTGGTAGCTACATCGTGACAGGTCAGATTTCCATCTCTGTCAATGTAGTAGAAAAAGGATGAGTTACCCTGTGGAGAATGTGCAAAGCTTGAGATAACTCTTGTATCCTCGCCGTTCGCTCTTGCGATGTAGTAGTGGTATGTCGGGTCAATATTTGTTCCGCCGAAACCGAGCGAAAAAATCATATAGTCTTTTGTGGCTTTCACAGGACATTCGCCCGAGATTTTTGGTTTATCTTCCAGAATTTTTCCGTTTTCGGATAGTATAAATCCGCCGTTATCATCCAATGTTAACGTCAGCGTTCTGTCGCCGAGCTGATGAGTGATTACGTCTGTTAAAGAAGATAATAATTCATCTAATACCATATCATCAATCGATCTGCTTGGAAAATCAGGATGTTCCTGAGTTAGTCTGTTGTAAATCTCATCATACTTGTTGGTATCGTAGCTGTACAGGATGCCTTTTTCTTCTCCTGTTATACCGTCAACAACAACTTCTTTTGAACTCAAAAAATTATCGTACATAATAAATACTTTGATATCAGTTGATGTGTACGGTTCAATTGTCACGCTATCTATTTTGTCATTGGTGTAGAATTTCTCAGCGGTGTCACTTGAGTGGGTGATTCTGTGAATAGTTGTATCATCTTGCAAATAGTATAGTGCGTAGTCATTGACAACAAAATCAATCCATTCGTCAGATAGTTTCATATCAACGATTTTTTCAGAATATCCGTTAGACACTGTGTATCTGTAGATGCCATCGTCAGGTATCTCAAAGTAGAAGTATTCACCATTTGCTACACCGACCATACCGTAGTTAGCACAACCACCAAAATTGCCTACATATCCACCGTAATAATCATCAGAGCCCGAAGTCTTGTTTTCCGATGGGCTGTTAGTATCAGTGGTTTCGCCGAAGTTGATATAACTGTCGTCAGGTATTGATGTTTGTGGATTTAGGGAAAATAGCGGTGCAATAGAAACTACCAGTATGACAAATACCGCTGCTAAGCTAATGTATGTGAGTGTGTGACGCTTTTTGGTTGACTTAATGCGAGAGTCAACATCTTCTATGTATTTGTCGTCGATTTCACCTATAACATCAAGCAGTAATTCTTTGTTCGTCATAGCAACCCCTCCTTTTTAAGCATTTCATTGAGCTTATCTCTGGTGCGTTTCAGGGTTACCTTGACCTTGCTTTCGCTGTAATTAAGCTTTTTTGATATATCCTTTATAGAGTAGAGATACCAGTATCTGGCTAAGAAAATTCTTCTTTGCTCTATGTCTAAGTCGGATATGAAGTTGTGGATAATTGTGAGTAGCTCTTCACGCTCGATAGTTTCTTCTACAGAGTCATCTGCCGAAAACACCTCACTCAGTTCATCAAGTGCCAAATCGGTTTGTGAACCACCACGTTTTTCAGCGGTGTTTTTTCTGAAACATTTTAATGAAATGTTTCTTGTAAGTTTAGCAAGATATGCTTTCAGCACGTTTGGTTTTTTCGGTGGTATAGTATTCCATGCAGCAAGATAGGTTTCGTTGACACTTTCTTCGCTGTCTTCTTTGATGTGCAGTATATTGTGCGCAATCGTGTACAGATATTTGCCGTATTTGATTTTTGTTACAGATATTGCTTTTTCGTTTCTGTCAAAATACAGCTTGATTATATTTTCATCAGTCATAGCATCGCCCTCCTGTACTAATAAACTACCGAAAAATGATATTTGGTTACAGTATAGCAGAAAATTTTTATTAGAAAAAGTATGTGTATACATATATCATATTTATTGTGTAGCCTGTGCAAACTACTACAGGTGATATTATGCATGATAATAAAAGTCTTTGGGGTTCAACTGCCACTATAAAGAGCAGAGATACCTTGCTAAATAATATAGAATGTGATGTGCTTGTAATCGGCTGTGGAATAGCAGGTGTACTCACAGCGTACTATCTTGCACAAAATAATGTTAATACAATTGTGGTTGAAGCATCCGGCGTGTGTAGCGGTCAGACCAGAAATACCACCGCGAAGATAACTTCACAGCACGGTGCGTGTTATGATGAGATTGCAAAGAAGTTTTCAGAATCTACCGCAGTAGCGTATGCAAATGCAAATGAGCGTGCGATTACTGACTTTGAACAGCTGATTCGTAATCAGCGTATCGACTGCAATTTTTTAAGAACTGCATCGTATTTATATACACTGGAAAATCCAGATGTTTTGCAAAATGAATATGCAGTAGTTAACAAAAGTGATATAAAATCTCGTATTACAACAGATACAGAACTTCCTTTTGATGTGAAACTAGCCTTGTGCTACGAAAACCAGGCTCAGTTCAATCCCTATCCATTCATAAGCAGGTTGAGTGATTATATTTCTATATTCGAAAATACACGAGTGCTAAGAGTAGAAGATAATATTGCATATTGTAAGAACGCTAAGATTAAAGCGAAAAAGATTGTATTCGCTACGCACTATCCTATAATCAATTTCCCTGGTATGTATTTTGCTCGTATGCATCAGTCGCGCAGTTATGTTGTCGCTGTAAAAAACGCTGAGCATATAGGTGGTATGTATTACTGTGCTGATAAAGGTGGCTTGTCTTTAAGAAGTTTTAGGGATATGCTGATATTCTCAGGATGTTCACACCGTACAGGAGAAACGCTTCATATCGACCCTTATGAATATCTGTATGCCCAAGCTAAAAAGTATTATCCTGATTCTTTACTGTGTTATCAGTTTTCTGCTCAGGATGCTATGACTCCTGACTATATGCCATATGCAGGCTTGTATTCAAAAAGTAAACCGAATTGGTATGTGCTCACAGGCTTTTCAAAGTGGGGAATGACCAATTCTATGATTAGTGCAAAGCTCGTTACCGATATGATACTGGGGATGAAAAATCCGCTTTGTAGCATATTGAGTCCGGGGAGGTTTAATATGTCTACTGTAAAGCCTGTGTTGAACGAAGTTGCTCACGCAGTAAAAGGCTTGTCCAAAACTGCGTTCAGGATTCCAAAGGACTCGGTTGCAGATATTGAACGAGGAGATGCAAAAGTTGTGATGTATGGCGGTAAACGGTGTGGCGTATATAAATCAGAAGAAGGTGAGCTGTACGCTGTATCGGCACGATGCCCTCATATGGGATGTGCACTGAGCTTTAATAAAGCTGACAAAACATGGGATTGTCCATGCCACGGCTCACGATTTTCGTATATAGGTGAGTTGCTTGATAGTCCGTCACAGGTGTCTTTAAAAAGATATAGTTAATAGTTGTATAAAAATTACGCCTCTGTCAATAATACTGACGGAGGCGTTTTCTATGAAAAAATATAAACATAATTCTACTAAAAAGCCTACCGAGCGTGTTGGCTTTTATATTGCTTTATCAATCTGTCTTGTAGCTGTCGGACTTGCTGTTTATTCAACATATACATCAGTCAGCGAGTATCTTAGTCAGTCTGATGACGAATACTCCGCTTCACTTGTTGAAACTGTATCACCTGTAGCTCAGGATGTCACTGGTGTCACAGAGGCGCAAACTGAGGAAAAGGTGGCAACTCCTGATGAAGAAACAGTTAGCGAAACACGTGACGGTACACTGACGCTTTATGAGTCATCAACCTTGCCTGATACAGAAGACGTTGCCGCGTCGTCGGATATGGATTCGTTATCAGCTGTGCTTAAAGTTACCGAAAGTCTTATATATCCCGTTGACAGCGAGAGTGTTTTACACGAGTACAGCGAAACAGCTGTGTACAATAGCACAATGAAAGATTTCAGAGCACACACAGGTACTGACTTCACTGCTCACGAGGGTGACGAAGTCTATGCTATGTGCGATGGTGTCGTAAAAAAGATTTCGTTTGATGAGCGATACGGCGTGATTATTGAAATTACTAACGATGAGTATACCGTATATTATTGTGGTGTGGACTCGGAAACAAATGTCAGAATGAAAGATCAGGTCAAGCAGGGCGAGGTTATCGGCACAGTTTCAAAAATCCCGTGTGAGTCTGCTGACCCTGTTCACCTTCACGTTGAAATAAAAGTAGGGGACAAGTTGATTGATCCTCTGACTGTCATATTAAGTGATCGCTGATAATATAATAGGTATTACCTGTAATTAAGACAATAGTGCCCTCGATTCGTTTTTAGGGGCAAAATATAAAGGGTGCCAAAATCTATCCTGGCACCCTTGTATTGTATTTAACCTTTTAAATTAATGTAAGAGCAGATGAGTTCAACAATCTTGTCATCTGATAATTTGGAGCTGTCGATGCACAGATCATAGTTCTGAGCAACGCCCCATTTCTGTCCTGTGTAAAAACTATAGTAGTTCGCTCTTGTTTTATCAGTTTTGTTAATGATAGTCTCTGCACGTCTTTCTTCAATGTTGTGAACAGTGACAGCACGCTTTTTTCTGTATTCCATATCAGCGTATATAAAAACGTTGATGGTATGTGGACTGTCTTTCAGAACATAGTCAGCACATCTGCCCACAATAACGCTAGGACCTTTTGTAGCGATCTCTCTAATAAGTTGATGCTGAAGCAGATATAACTTATCGTTGACAGGCAGGTCACCCATAGCAAGAGGACCGTTAAAGTTGTACATTCCCATAGAAAGGGAATAGAGCAGGCTGTTAGCCGCAGTTTCATCAATGCTCTTGAATACCTCGGGGTTCATGCCGCTTTCTTTAGCGGCGAGTGAAATAAGTTCTTTATCATAGAATGGAATATCAAGCTTTTGTGCAAGCTTCTGACCAACAGCTCTGCCACCGGAGCCGAACTGTCTGCTTATAGTGATAACGTACTTGTTGTTCATACGATGACCCCCTATATAGAGTATTATAGATATATAATAACAACATAATTATCGCTTGTCCAGTATGAGTTGAAAAAAATATTTTTTCTTTTGAAAAGGGTATTGACATTTTTAAAAAAGTGTTTATAATAATATCTCGGTGCTAAAACAAAAGACAAATTTCACAGGGATGTGAACATTGAATTTTGGTTTAACGCCGAAGTAAATTAATAGCCGTTTCGGTGTCAAAAAACTTTTAAAAATTTCTTAAAAAATTTGAAAAAAGTACTTGACAATTCGAGATTGCTCGAGTATAATAATACTCACGCTGCTGATGATGTGTTACACGGTTGTAACCACTTCAAAAGGAGCAAAAGGACCTTGAAAATTAAACAACGAAATAGTAAGTGAGAACCCGTAATTACTTTGAGTAAATAACTCAAGAATTACAAGTGAGATGACACTAAAAACATCAGTAAGCAATCGAGAGATTGCGGACAACACGCAAGTGTTTAATTTTGAGCAGAACAAGCTCTAAAAATGATTTTAAGACTACGGTCTTAACATACAATTTTTAGAGAGTTTGATCCTGGCTCAGGACGAACGCTGGCGGCGAGCTTACCACATGCAA
>JAFUKO010000098.1 GCA_017473555.1 Ruminococcus sp.
GGAGTTCCAAGCACTATACACAGATACTCATAACCGTCTTTTTCGGCTGTTGAAATAAGACATTTACCTGCCTGGTCAGTGTAACCCGTTTTAACGCCTGTTGCATAACTGCGGTAGTACTGTGGGTAATCAGGGTCAATAAGATAGTTAGTAGTTTCAATAAGAGATGACAAACTTTCCACTATGTAAAACTTGCTTTTAACAATCTCTCTGAAATATGGTTTATCCAGAGCGTACTTTGTCATAACAGCAAGGTCATATGCTGTGGAATAATGCATAGGGTCATGAAGTCCGTGAGGATTTACAAAATGTGTGCTGGAGCAACCCAGCTGTCCTGCTTTGCGGTTCATCATATCAACAAAGTTGTCAATATTGCCGTTGCCTACATAATGAGCAAGTGCTAAAGCCGCATCGTTACCTGACGGAAGCATAAGTCCGTATAAAAGCTCTAAAGCAGAAACCTCAGTGCCGTCAGCGTCAATGTGATGAGATAGTCCCATAACAGAACTCTCAGGATCCATTGTTGCGAGCATATCCGAAGTAACTGTAATGTAAGTATTTTCTAAATCAGGAATATTTTCTGCAACAACTATGTAAGTCATAATTTTTGTCAAAGATGCCGGAGGCACCTGCTCCTGAGCACGTACAGAGTGCACCACTGTGCCGCTGTTGAGCTCCTCCATATACACATAGTCGGCAGTTATATCAGTAGTAAAGCCAAAGTCAGCCGCAGAAACAGACAACGACGACATTGACATTATGATCATCATAACTAAAGTCATAACAAAAGCAATAGTTCTCTTCATCCACTTATCCCCCTCACCTTAATATATTACAATAGTCTAAAAAAATAATCAAGATTTATAACAAAAAACGCACGGTTTTTCCGTGCGTCAGTGTTAAATATATTTTGATTATGACTTTTTCTTTGCGGTGATTTTCTTTTCTTCGCCTTTTAAAAGTCGTTTGATATTTTCTTTGTGCTTGATAATTACAAACGTACCTAACAGCAAAGCAAACAAGGTGCATATAATAACATATCTGAGAGAATACCAGTGGTCGCCTCTCATATAGTCAAAGAAAAATGTGCAGATAAAGGTATACACGCCGTAAAGTGCCGCACATGTGATTGAAGACAGAGAGATGATTTTTGTTGCAAAAAACATAATCAGGAAGGTTGCAACAATCAAAAGGAAAACTCTCCAGTCGGTTACAGCCATCATAGCAGCCGCAGTAACGATACCCTTGCCGCCTTTGAATCCGAAGTAAACAGGATACATATGGCCGATAATCGCAAACACACCGCCTATAAGTCCACCGTAAACGATAATCTCATCAGTGAGTCTTACATCAGCACATTCGATGGTAGAAAAGAACCACGAGCCTACAAAGCTTGCGATAACACCTTTCAAAAAGTCAAACACAAGTGTAAACACAGCAGGAACTACACCTACTGAACGCAGAACATTTGTAAAACCTGCGTTGCCACTGCCCATCTCACGAATGTCTTTTTTTGAACTCATTTTAGTGAAAATTACAGCAAAGCTGATGCTACCGAAAAGGTACGCAATCACTGCGGTAATTATTCCTCTTAAAATAATACTGGTTGTTAATGGTGTCATTTGTCTCCTCTTTCCCTGATTACGATTTTAACAGGAGTGCCTGTCAGCTCGAAAGCCTCTCTGATTCTGTTCTCAAGATATCTCTGATAGGAGAAGTGGAACAGCTCTGCGTTGTTGCAGAAAAATACGAATGTCGGTGGCTTTGTAGAAGCCTGAGTCATATAGTATATTTTGAGTCGCTTGCCTTTATCTGTAGGTGGCTGAACACGCATAGTAGCCTGAGCAAGCAGTTCGTTTAACATACCTGTTTTGATACGCATAGCGTTGTTGTTAGCAACCTGTACGATAATTTCAAAGAGGTTGTTGAGTCGCTGACCTGTTTTAGCAGAAATGAAAACAGATGGTGTATATGACATAAACGCAAACTCTGTTTCGATATCCTTTTTGAAGTTAGGCATTGTCTTATCGTCTTTGTCGATAGCGTCCCATTTATTGACAGCAAGAACACAGCCCTTGCCTGCTTCAATCGCCATACCTGCGATTTTTGTATCCTGCTCTGTGACGCCTGTTTCAGCGTCAATCATAATAACACAGACATCGCATCGCTCGATAGCCATTTTAGCTCTAAGAATTGAATATCTCTCGATATTATCAACGATTTTGCTCTTTTTACGCATACCTGCGGTGTCAATAAAATTGAACACACCAAACTCGTTTTCGATTTTAGTGTCTATACTATCTCTTGTTGTACCTGCGATATTTGAAACGATACAACGGCTCTCGCCTGTGATTTTATTGATAAGTGAAGATTTGCCGACATTAGGTCTGCCGATAACAGCAACAGAGATAACCTCAGGGTCGTCCTCGATATCCTCATCGCTTGGAAGATGTGAGAATGCCGCATCAAGCAGGTCGCCTGTGCCATGACCATGAACTGAAGAAACCGCAATCGGGTCTAAACCTAAGTTATAGAACTCGTAGAATGCAGGGTCAGGCTCGCCGACACCGTCGCATTTATTTACACAAAGCACGATAGGCTTTGAGCTTTTAAGTAACATCTGGGCTACATCAAGGTCAGTAGCAACCACACCAGAGCGAACATCTGTAACAAGGATGATAACATCCGCTGTTTCGATAGCAAGCTCAGCCTGAATACGCATCTGTGAGAGAATGATATCGTCAGATTTTGGCTCGATACCGCCTGTGTCTATAATTGTGGCGATTCTGCCCTGCCACTCAACCTCGCCGTAAATACGATCTCTGGTAACACCAGGTGTATCATCAACGATAGAAACTCTCTGGCCGATAAGTTTGTTGAACAAAGTGGATTTGCCGACATTAGGTCTGCCGACAATAGCTATTACAGGTTTCATAGCTGGTCACTCCCCTTTCCTAAAACTGCGTAAAGTAGCTCTTCACCGTTATTATTAACCGGTGTGAGCTTTATATTTAAAGTGTTCTCTACATCTTCTACGGATGTATCATCTAAGAACAGGTCGTTTTCATATCTTAACATAGATGAAGAAATAAGCAGTTCGTCGCCTAAATCTATGTCTTTGAGCTGGTTAATAAGGTCACATCCTACAATAAGTCCGCTGACATTAACTCCGCCACCGAAAAACTCGTTTTTAATCGGGACAACGTTGACTTTAACGTTTTTAAACTTACGCTCGACCTCGTCCATCATTTCTCTCATAAACGGAGCAACTGAGGTACCGCAAGCGATTGTGACCTTACGTTTTAGTGATGTATCACCCTGATAGTCTTCAACAGCGAAATTAAGTTCGTCCTTTAAAAGTGCTATGAGTCCGACGCCGTTTTCAAGTGCTGGAAAATCCTCGTAATGCTCGTATGGCGGTATAGGAAGTCCTGCTTTTATATACAGCTCATCGGATGCAAAAGCTATATGGCGTCCGTGTTTTTTCATACACTCTGCTGAGAAATCCTCGATTATTTTAACGGTTTCAAGAGCCTTCTCCTTATCAAAAGGAATAAGAGGAGCAAGACCCTCTCTGTGTGCTGTAAGACCGACAGGCACAACAGCGACCATATTGACTCCCAGTTCTTCAAGGTCAGACAGTGTACGCTTGAGCTCTTCGCCATCGTTGTATCCTGGACAGCAGACAATCTGGGTGTTAATCTCGATTGAGCTCTTTGCCAGACGTCGTAAATGCTTTAAGGCATCTCCTGCAAAACGATTGTTCATCATCTTGCATCTGAGTTCTTCGTTAGTAGTATGAACCGAGATATTCACAGGGCTGATGTGCATTTTGATAATTCTGTCAACCTCATGCTCGGTGATATTGGTGAGCGTAATATAGTTGCCGAATAAAAACGACAGACGTGAGTCATCGTCCTTGAAATAAAGAGTCTCACGCATACCCTTTGGTAACTGGTCGATAAAGCAGAAGATACACTTATTTCTACAGCTTTTCTGCTCATCCATAAGATAAGTATCAAATAAAAGTCCAAGCTCGTCATACTCAGGCTTTCTGAGGTTAAGCGTACGCTCTTCTCCCTTTGAATTCCTGATAACAAGCTCAAGCTCTTTAGAAAACTGGTAAAATCGGTAGTCGAGTACGTCGATAATCTCGTTTGAGTTAATCGACACAAGATACTCGCCCGATTTAATATCACAGCGTGATGCGTGGCTGTGAGGTTCTATACTATTAATTTTTACTGACACAGTCACACCTCCCATATAAAACAAAAGGGCGGTCAGTAGTCCTGCCGCCTGATACTTTTGTTATTACGTCTTGCCTCAGACTAAAGCTTGAGTCAGATGTCAAATCAATTATTCAGCATCTTTAGCGATAACCTGTCTGCCGTTGTACATACCACAGTTACCACATACTCTGTGTGGAGCCTTGTACTCGCCGCAGTTAGGGCAAATTGAAAGAGCTGGAACAGGAAGCTTCCAAACGTTGTTTCTTCTCTTATCTCTTCTAGCTTTTGATGTCTTTCTAGCTGGTACTGCCATGGGACTACCTCCTCTTAATAATATATGTTAGTCTAATAATTGTTTTAATGCTTCAAGTCGCGGGTCTATCTCACGTTTGTCACAATCACAGTCGCCCAAGTTAAGATTATGTCCACATTTATGACAGAGACCTTGACAGTCTCCCTTGCAAAGATACTTAGACGGTAAAGATAGCAAAATATCGGTTGTGACAAGTTCGGATAAATCTAACTTGCAGTCAGTTGCTTCAATATACTCATCATTGTCGTCACTCTCAAGTGACTCGACCAGTCGGTGAGAAAAATGCTCGGTGACGTTTTTTTCAACCTCAACAAAGCATCTGTCACACGGACGGGAGTAAAGATACTCGACGTCGATGTCGATAGTGACAAGGCCTGTCTTATTCTGTATAAGAGCGTATACGCTGACATCGGATTTGAATGGATATATCCCTGACAGCTCAACGTCAGACAGTGACAGACTGTATCGGTGCTCGGATTTCATACCGTCATTCACAAAGATATCCTTTAGTGAAAGTAGCATCAAAATCCCTCCAATACGCAATAATGCATACTAAAACACTATTTAGTATTATAATAAACACACTGCGAATTGTCAATAACAAAAATACAAAATTTTCGCACAATTACGCTATTAAAACAGGACTTTGTTTATTGATTTTTCACACAAAAATATCCTCACGGAATTAACCGCGAGGATATTTCTATATAAGCATTAAAATTAAGCGTTTAACATTTCAGTTACGATACCCTGTACAGCAAAAATAGCTTCGTCGGTTTTGTCTACATTCTTACCGCCAGCCATAGCCATATCCGGTTTACCGCCACCGTTACCGCCTGCAATCATAGCTACCTGCTTAACGATATTACCGGCCTTTAAGCCTTTAGCGATAGCAGCGCTGGAGCAAGCACAAACGAATGTCAGCTTCTCGCCGTTTACCGCAGCGAGCACTGCAACACAGTCGCCTACTTTGTCAGTAACCTTATCACACATAGTCTTGAGCATATCAGGAGTTGAACCTACAAACATACCTGTGATAATCTTTGTACCTGAAACCTCAGGAGCGTTACTAACAAGTGAATCAATCTGAGAAGCAGCGAGCTGTGACTTAAGTGTCTCGATTTCCTTGTTCTTCATCTTGAGCTCAACAGCAACACGCTCTGCGCCCTGAACAATTTCCTTAGGATTATTGATATGAAGAACCTGAGATGTCGCAAACACAGCGTTAATCATATTGTTGAGGTAATTAAGTACGCCCTTACCTGTAACAGCCTCGATACGTCTTACACCAGCGGCAACAGAGCCTTCCTGTCTGATTTTGAACAGGCCGAGTGCTGATGTATTACTTACGTGTGTACCACCGCAGAACTCAAGTGAATAGTCGCCAGCTTTAACAACACGTACAACATCGCCGTACTTCTCACCAAACAGAGCCATAGCACCGAGCTTTTTAGCCTCTTCGATAGGCATTTCCTTACACATAACATCAACTGCTGAAAGAATCATAGCGTTAACTTTTTCTTCAACGTCTAAAATTTCCTGAGCTGTCATAGCTGAGAAATGAGTAAAGTCAAAACGGCACAGGTCCTCACTTACGAGCTGACCAGCCTGCTGAACGTGAGAGCCAAGCACTTCTCTTAAAGCTGCCTGAAGAAGATGAGCAGCTGTGTGGTTACGTCTGATATCTTCACGTCTGCTGCCGTCGATAGAAGCCTTAACCTTGTCGCCTACTTTAACAGCACCGGCAGATACCTCACACACATGGAGGAAAATGCCGTTGTTATCTTTAGAAACATTGTCAACGCCGACAGTTGTTCCGTCAAGTGTGATAACACCTGTATCAGCAATCTGTCCACCGCTTTCAGCGTAGAACGGTGTTTTATCAAGTACAACTACAACGCTTTCGCCTTCAACAGCTAAGTCTTTACGCTCGCCGTCTTTAATAATAGCAAGAACCGTAGCGTCGCACTCGTAATCTGTATAACCTACAAAATCAGTAGCAGAAACATCGGATAAGTCAGTAGCATCAGATACCCAAGCATCAGCACCTGCGTTCTTTCTTGCATCACGGCTACGCTTTTTCTGCTCAACCATTAAAGTCTTGTAACGCTCAACGTCTACCTCGATACCCTTTTCGCCTAAAATCTCACGAGTGAGGTCAATCGGGAAGCCGTATGTATCGTTAAGTTTAAATGCATCTTCACCAGAGAGCATTTTGATTGAATCGTCTTCGATAATACTCTGGAGCATCTGGAAACCCTGCTCGATAGTTTTAGCAAAGTTTTCCTCCTCAACCTTGATGAGCTTTGTGATATATTCCTGCTTGTCAACAAGTTCAGGATAAGCAGAAGCATTCTCCTTGATTACTGTTTCGCAAACCTTGTAGAGGAAAGGCTCTTTCATTCCAAGGAGACGTCCATGACGTGCACCACGACGGAGAAGTCTTCTTAAAACGTAGCCTCTGCCCTCGTTTGATGGCATAACGCCGTCAGCAATCATAAATGTTGTAGAACGGATGTGGTCTGTGATAACTCGAAGTGAAATATCGTTCTTCTCACCCTCGCCGTACTTAACACCTACGATATCAGAAATGTGCTTCATAATATTCTGAACAGTATCAACTAAGAAGAGGTTGTCAACGCCCTGCATTACGCAAGCAAGACGCTCAAGACCCATACCTGTATCAATGTTTGGATGCTCAAGTGGTGTGTAATTGTTGTTGCCGTCGTTATCAAACTGTGTGAATACAAGGTTCCATACCTCTACAAAACGGTCACACTCACAACCAACTGCACAGTCAGGTGAGCCACAACCCTTTTCTACACCACGGTCAAAGTAAATCTCAGAACAAGGGCCGCAAGGACCTGAGCCGTGCTCCCAGAAGTTATCAGCCTTACCCAGTCTTACCATATGTGATGGGTCAACGCCTACTTCCTTTGTCCAGATTTCAAAAGCCTCGTCGTCATCTTCGTAAATAGAAACGTAGAGCTTATCAACAGGCATTTCGAGCTCTTTTGTGAAGAACTCCCACGCCCACGCTGTAGCCTCGTGTTTGAAATAGTCACCGAATGAGAAGTTACCGAGCATCTCAAAATATGTGCCGTGACGTGCTGTGATACCAACACACTCGATGTCAGGTGTACGGATACACTTCTGGCAAGTTGTAACACGCTTTCTAGGTGGGGTAATCTCACCTGTGAAGTACTTCTTCATAGGTGCCATACCAGAGTTGATAAGAAGTAAAGAATTGTCATCCTTTGGGATAAGCGGGAAACTAGAAAGCCTTAAATGACCCTTAGATTCCATGAAACTCAGAAACTTTTCTCTGAGCTCGTTAAGTCCTGTCCACTGCATAATAAATATCTCCTTTTTTCTTAGGAGGGCACACAGACCCTCCCCTACAAATTTCATTTAAATAGTGCTTACACATTCAAACGAGCAATGCTCGCCCCTACAATTTGTATTCATACAGGTGACATCGTATTGCACTGTATATCAATACAAAAATAAAAAGCCTGCCCCAGAATATGGGACAGGCTGACCTGCGGTACCACCCAAATTGGCAACTCATAAAGAATCGCCCACTTGATTTTCTTTAACGCAGAAATACGCCGTGCTTTCACACAGAGGCTCGAAGGTAGCTGTAAAACGGTGATGTAAGGACATTTCAGCAGACTGCCCTCTCTCTTTGACAACACTGGTGTTTTACTCGTCTTGTCACAGCCAAAAATCATATCTACTTGATTATAAAGCTCAAATCACTTTATGTCAACAATTTTCTTTCTGATTACAGAACCTGCAGGAATCTCTCTGTCAACTTCCATAAACAGCTTTTGCATTGCATGAGGAGCAGACTCGACAACTTCGCCGTATTCGTTAGTAAGCTTTTTAGCTTCTACTGTAAACGAAATGCCTGATGGTGGCAGTACATCGAGTGTATCACCGCTGAAAAACTTGTTACGCTGGGTGATTACTGCGACACCATCAGAGTAACTTTCACACACCGCTACCTGATTATAGTGGCGGATATAACCACCGTTATCGGTAGTTTGTCCAGGCTCAGTACCAAAGAAAAAGCCTGTTGAATATTCTCTGTGAGAAATTTTCTCGAGCTCTTCTTTAATCCACGGCTGGAGCTTATAACCCTCAGGGTCTTTCATATAGTCATTAAGAGCGTGGCGATAAGCATTTGTTGTAACTGCTGTGTAATACGCAGACTTTGCTCTGCCCTCAATTTTAAAACTACTGATGCCAGCTTTATAAAGCTCGTCGATATGCTCTATCATACAAAGGTCACGTGAATTATAAAGGTAAGTTCCGCCGTTTTCCTCAATAACAGGGAAAAACTGACCATCACGGTTTTCCTCATACAGATGATACTTCCATCTGCACGGCTGAGCACAGTCGCCTCTGTTTGCATCTCTGCCCGTCATAAAGGACGAAATCAAACATCTGCCCGAAAAGGACACGCACATAGCACCGTGCACAAAGCACTCGATTTCAAGCTCTTTAGGAATTTTCGCTCTCATCTCAGCGATTTCACAAAGAGTCATTTCTCTTGCCAGAACAACTCGTGATGCGCCGAGGTTATACCACGCATTCGCACTCTCGTAGTTGATAATACCGCCCTGAGTCGAGATGTGACGCTCAACCTCAGGTGCATACTTTTTAGCCATTTCGAAAACGCCTAAATCAGCGATAATAAACGCATCTACACCGCAGTCCTTAGCTCCCATCAAAAACTCAGGCATAGCGACTACGTCATCGTTTCTAGGCAGAGTATTACAGGTAAGATAAAGCTTCTTTCCATTTTTATGCACCATTTCGCAGGCGGTTTTTAATTCGTCTAAAGAAAAATTCTTAGACGCTGTACGCATACCGAAATTCTTTCCGGCAACGTATACGGCATCTGCACCAAAACTAAGCGCAGAGCTCAGACATTCCATATCTCCCGCAGGAGATAAAATCTCAGGTTTCATCATAATCATTCTATAAGTGAAAGGTTGTACTGGTGACCTTCAATTGTTGATGCGTAATAAGGTACTGAACCATCGTCTGTTACAGAGTGGCAGAAGAAGTAGTAGTCTGTATTACTTGGGCTGATAGCTGCTAAAATCGCTTTTTTGGACGGGTTACAGATAGGACCAGCCGGCAAGCCGTTGAAGGTATTTGTATCGTATGTGCTCTTGTAAGTACCACGGATTGCTTCAGGAACATCCTTGTACTCACGGTAAGGATAGTAAACAGTACAGTCACAGTTAAGCTGTGCAACGCCCATTTCTATACCATTATCAAGTCGGTTGTGTAAGATAGAAGAAATAATATACATATCGTCTTCATTGGCAGCCTCAGCCTGAATGATAGAAGCGATAGTAATAATCTCGTCTAAGGTATAATCTGTATCTTTGATAAGTTCTTCGATAGTAGTCTTGCTACCGCCGTAATACTTCTCTTCTTCGTAATAAACCTTGTTTTCAAAGTTACTGAGAAGCTTGTAGATAGTGGACTGTGGATCTTCGTTTAGATAGAAGTCGTAGGTATCAGGGAACAGATAACCCTCGAGCTTGTAGTAACGATTGCCTCTGCTTTCCATATTCTTAAGGAACTCAAAATCCTCGTCAAAGATATCGCTGTTACACATATCAAGAAATTCCTGAACATCACTTGTAACTCCCTCTTCGTGGAGTTTTGTAGCAATTTCGAGTGTGTTCATACCTTCTGTCAGCTGAACTGTGACAATATCGGTACGGTTAACATTACTCTGCAGGAAGTTGATGATAGCCTCGTAGTCCTTGTCGGTTTCGATTTCAAAACTACCCTGTCTGAAATACTCGTCAGAAGTTGTAATATTAGCGTAAAACACAAAGTACTCAGCACAATCGATAACGCTGTTATCCTCTAAAATCTCAGCAATCTGTTCAATAGTCGGGTCAGCAGGAATGCTTATCTGGACAACTTTAGGGTCCTTTTCTCTCTCGATTGCAAGCAGGTCATTTACGCCTACCATAATCACCTGTGACAAAACAATAGCTACAATGACAACCATTGTAACCCATACCCATTTGAACATCTTCTGGTTACGCTTAGCCTTGTTCTTTTCGATACGCTTGTTCTCTTTGCTCTGTTGTTTAAGCGCTTTTTTAGACTCACGCTCAATACGCTTTTTAGTGTCAGAGTCGCTGAAAGAGTTAATCTCGTTTGACTTCTTGCGTTTTAGAGGTGATGAGCTACTTGAAAAGCCTTTGTATGAGTTTTCATCACTATACTCATGAACCTGTAGGGTTTCATCGTAGTCGTCGCTCATTACGCTTTTATCAAAGCTACGCTTAAACTCCTCCATCTTCTTTTTTCTGGTCTCTTCTATTGAGTCACCGGAATAATTATTGTTTTGAATATCACTCATAATTATCCTCCTTTTAATATGTAGGTTGATTTATATGTAAATAAGCCGTAAAACGGAATTATGTACGCTTTACGAATAAATCGGAAACTATAATATCTATAGCGATGTCGGTTTCTTCGCACTCAACTAAAGGCAGTACATTGTCACCGTAGACAAGACAGATTTTCTCACCGCTGTACTGTGCTAAAAATCGGTCGTAACAGCCCTTGCCGTAGCCGATGCGATTGCCCGATAAATCACAGCAAAGTGCAGGCACAACACAGATTGAGTTTTCAAAATCAGTGACCTTTTCTTCTCGGTTAATTGGCTCAAGAATTCCAAAACGTCCTGATTTTAATTCGTTTATAGAATTTA
This sequence comes from Ruminococcus sp., assembly GCA_017473555.1. Classification (GTDB taxonomy): domain Bacteria; phylum Bacillota; class Clostridia; order Oscillospirales; family Acutalibacteraceae; genus Ruminococcoides. The sequence continues at coordinate 11,300 of JAFUKO010000098.1, forward strand.
TATAATAAAAATCGAGTGAATAATCGTCGTTTGTAACAGGAACCGCAACACGCTTTTTGTTAGCAAAAGCAGCGTTTATGATACCTTTTGTATCAATCTCGCTGTCGGTTGACACATAGATAAGAACAGTGTCGCTGTTTCTGTATTCTTCGGTCATTAAAAGTCTGCTTTGAATCTCCAGCTCTGCCTCACGCTTTTTGTCTTTAGTCATAGCTCTGCGTTTATCAAGAAACTGTGCTCTCAACTGATGTTTAGTCATCGCACTGCATCGCCTTTCTGATTTCAAGAGCAACGCTTTCGCCTTTGAGCTTTGACACTAAAGCAAAAGCAAAATCAATAGAACAGCCAGGACCTCTGCCTGTTACGATATTACCGTCAACGGTTACTCTCTCTCCTGTTGCAATAGCACCTGTAAGCTCGTTTTCAAAGCCCGGATAACAGGTAGCGTTCTTACCACTAAGTAAAGAAAGTCTGCCGAGTACCAGCGGTGCCGCACAGATAGCGCCTACTAAAATATCGTTTTCAACGCAGTATTTTGCAACCATATTAGGAGTTGTATCCTCACCGCTTGAAAGTGTTTCGGCACCAGGCATACCGCCGGGATACACCGCACACTCGATATTTGCTAAATCGACCTTTTCTGTTGTAATGTCAGCTCTCACCTCGATAGAGTGTGAACCTGTCACAGCGTGGGTAGAGTTGACAGAAACCATCTGGACCGCTACACCCGCACGTCTTAAAATGTCAACACAGGCTAAAGCTTCGATTTCTTCAAAGCCATCAGCTAAAAATACATATACCATAATAACCTCCCGTTATTTCACAGTGGCTGTGTATTTCATCAGAATTTTGTCAGGATTATAGGACAGCTTTGACTTTCTCAAGCCCTCAAGCCCCAAATCCTCTTCACGGTTAAACTGCAGAAAGCTTTCATGAGCTTTCGCAAACTCGTTGTTAATAACCGCATATGCTCCGTCAACATCAACAGCTTTTTCAAAGTTGACATCACACACAGAGCTGTTTATTTTAGAACCGATTGTCATAGCAACAGGGCGAGCGTTTACATAAAGCACTCCGCCAAACAGACCAATCGCTTCAAAATTATCCAGAGCTTCTCTTATAGCATGAAGCTCGCTTTTATCGGAATCGTTCTGCATATGCCATTTGTGAGCAACAAAATACGCATCCTCAATATTAGTCGCATCAATCGGCTTGTAGCAGTAATCTTCGTTGTTACGTTTGAATTTAGAAATATGGTTGCGCTTAGCGTGAAACTTCTTACCAGGGAGCAGTGCGAGATTTTCACGGCTGTAAATATAGTCAGCGCTGTCCCTTTCTTCAGTGAATTCAAACATATCAGGATAAAGATGCGACAGTATCTCGGCGTTTGTTTTATTCATCATACCGATGAGAGGCTTGATTCCACGCTCTTTTGAGTCGAGCAATAAAACATCAATCATCTCTTTAGGCGGTTTGTTGCCTATCGGAAAAGCATAACCTGATAAGCCGTTTTTAGTAAAATACGCCTTGTAAAAAACACCGTCGTGATTACACACTCTTATGTCGTATCTGTTACGCCACAGAAAAGTTGTAGCAAAAGATATGTCACAACCAATCTGACCGCAGTTTTCGGTCATCTGGTCAATCCACTGCTTGTCTTTAAGTGTCGGGGTGTAAAAATCCAGCATAAAACGCTTCCTTTATCAATCTCAGTCGAGCTTAGTATCTATAATATCAAGTATCTGCTGTGTGATGATTTCTATACTCTTAGGAGTATCGCCATCTGCACAGGATAAATGCACCCAGTTTAGTTTTTCGAGTGCGTACAAGGCACTTTTACGACAAGAAAGCAGAAAATCCATATTCTTCTCATGGATATCCTTTTTGCTCTCGTCGCCGTTATATCTGCCACTCATCAGCTTTTGAGAAACAGCGGGTGGCATATCAAGGTAGATTACAACGTCAGGCTTCGGAACGCATAAGCGGTTGTACTCAAAATCTTCGCACCACTCGATATAGCTGTCACGCTCACAGTCACTGACTTTTGACATCTGATAAATTATGTTAGATGTGACATAACGGTCGGCAACGATGTAGTCGCACTGCTCGTAGTCTATTTTCCAGCTTTTGATGAAAGATGCAACACGGTCTACTGCGTAAAAAGCAGATGCCGCATAAGCGTTTACATCATCAGGAGAATCACCAAGCTCTCCGCCTAAGTACATTTTTACAAGAGATGATGTCGGGCTGTCATAATCAGGGAAGGTAAGCTTTTTAACCTTATACCCTCTGTCGATTAGTGCCTGTGTAACAAGGGCAGACTGAGTGCCCTTACCGCTACCGTCTAAGCCTTCTATAACTATAAACTTACTTGCCATATTTTTCTCTGACTTCCTTTATTTTGCCACAGGTCATTTTGCCCTCAGGGCAAGCACCACGCAGGCACTTAGGACCTGAATTTTTAAACAATGTCGGTGTAACCTCTTTGCACAGCATAAGCATCTGCTCAGCTACTTCTCTTATCTCCCACTGAGCACGGTTGCAACAGCGGTGATCAAAAAAGTTGTTGAGACTTCGAACATTAAATGTGCACACGATTTTTGTTGTACAAGCGTTAGGCAGTACAAAACGTGCGTCCTCGTTAGCCTTCTTCACAAAGCTAGAAAACAACGCTTTGTTTTCGTCTTTAAACGCATTTATGATTTCATCATCTGTGCCGTTTAATTCTTTATCAGAATATTCTTTGATATATCCGACAACGAGTGCATCACGGATTTCTGCGTAAGCATCAGACTGCATATCGATGACCTTTTTGTACGCATCATATGCCTTTTCATTACGCTCAATCTCAGGCGGAGTCACAAACTCAAACTTTGTTCCGTCAACATATCGCTGGGACTGCTGACTGTATGACGCAATTCTGTGACGCACAAGCTGGTGAGAACAAGCTCGTGAAATACCCTCGATACCAAAGGTAAAGCTGGCATGTTCAACAGGACTTGCGTGGCCGATAGCTGTCAGCATATCTAAAAACTCGGTGGTTTTTTCCTCAGTCAGACCGTCCTTTATATTTTCAATATCACTGGCTGAATAACACAGCTTTGCCGCCATAGCGATAGTCTGTTCAGGCAGTGGAGTATGTGCCAAAAGTGTAACCTTTGCACCCATAATAACACCTCGTTTCGAATTCTCGTTTCATATGATGTAACAAATGGTATAAAATGACATAGTTACTCATAATATAATTAGTTGTATTATATCACAGCACCTCCAGTTATTCAATAGTTTACAAATATTTTAATATGTGCACCCAAACATTATGTGCAACCATCCAATTGACCACAGAATACAAAAGTGGTAAAATCAGCCTGGCTTAAATAATAAGCAAATTTAATAAAAGGGGTATTCACTATGAATTACACTATCGATCGTGTCCAGATCAAGGAAAACTCCAAGACTTTACTTGGTAACAACCTTTTTGGCAAAACATGGCTTATGGCACTTGTTGTTTGTCTTATACAGAGCGCTATCCTTTCATTATGCTCACAGGTACCATACGTTGGCTTTGTTGGAAACCTTGTTCTCACAGGTCCGCTTTCAATGGGTCTTTCACTCGTTTTTATGAAGCTCGTAAGAAATCATCCTGAAATCGAATTAGGCGATGTATTCTTCAGCTTTTCAGAGCGTTTTTCAAAGGACCTTATGCTCGGTCTTATGCTCTTTATATTCACATTCCTGTGGTCACTTCTTTTCGTTATCCCTGGCATTATCAAGGGTTACGCTTACTCAATGGCTTACTACATTTCTCTTGATCACCCTGACTGGGGCTGGAAAGAGTGTATTGACGAGAGTATCAGAATCACAGAGGGCCACAAGGGCGAGCTTTTTGTACTTGACTTAAGCTTCATCGGCTGGTACATTGTTGGTTCACTTTGTCTTGGTGTCGGTGCTCTTTGGGTTTCACCTTACCACATGACAGCAAAGGCTAACTACTATGAGGCATTAAAGGCTACAGCACAGCCTACATATCAGGCTCCTGTTACACCGGTACAGTAATTTAAAAATCCACACGAATAAGAGCCGAGCTTTCGGCTCTTTTCTTTTTATGCAGATATATTTACAGGATGTTAATTGACAAGAAAATACAATTATCTTATAATTAAGTCATCCTATCAACGGAGGTATTACTATGGATAACAATATGAATAACTATGAAAACAACGGCTACCAGCCACCGGTTGAGCCTACATATCAGCCACCACAGTACACTGCTCCACAGCAAGGCTATAACCAGCCTCAGTACACTGCTCCACAGCAAGGCTATAACCCACCACAGTACACTGCTCCACAGCAAGGCTATAACCCACCACAGTACACTGCTCCACAGCAGAGCTATAACCAGCCCCAGTATGGTGCTCCACAGTACGGTCAGCCTATGTATCCGCCTATGACTGAGAAAGACGAGAGCAAGGGTATGGCTATCGCTTCTCTTGTATGCGGTATTTTGTCTTTGACATGCTGTTGCGGTAGCTTTATTCCAAGTATTTTAGCTGTTGTATTCGGTATCATTTCTAAAAACAGAAAGTCACAGAACAATGGTATGGCACTTACAGGTATCATCTTAGGCGCTATCGGTGTACTTTTCAGCATCGCATATATCGCATTTCTTGCAAGCGGTACTTTCGAAGATTTATTAAATGAGTTGTACTACTACTAAAATTTAAGAAAAATAAGCACTCGGGGCGGGTTATCTGCCCCGATTTTTATAACCACTATGATACAATACACTAAAATTCAAAAAACATTTTTAATATTACTGCCGTTTGTACTGTTACCGCTGGGATTCTTACTAGGCAGGTTTTTAGCAAACTACACTTACTTGCTCCCGCCGTGTATGTCATACACTATGTTTCACTTTCATTGTCCCGGATGCGGTACAACAAGAGCTGTACTTGCTTTGCTACAAGGCGACATACTGCTGTCACTAAGGCAGAATTTCATCCCCTTTTGCAGTATTATCGCAGGGTTGTGGCTATACGTTGAATTTCTGTTTCATGTCTTTAACAAAAAGCCACCATTCACAATACTAAAAACAAAATATCTGTGGGCACTACTCATCATACTTCTGATTTACACAGTACTTCGAAACGTATTTCCTGTACTCGCTCCGATTTAACGAACGTTGTTTATAATAGCGTTCGTTTTTTGTTTCTTGCATACAGATACACTTTTTGATACAATACTAGAGGTGGTGATTATTATGGCAAATTCTAACTGCGAATTCTGTGCACACTATATCTACAACGAATACTACGACTGCTACGAATGTATGGTTAATCTCGACGAAGATGATATGGCAAAATTTATGCAATCTTCGCTTGATAACTGCAGTTACTTTAAATTCAGCGATGACTACAAGATTGTAAGGAAACAAAACTGATATGAAAAAAAACAAACTGAAACTATATTTACAGATACTTTTATCGTTTATGAAAATCGGTGTAGTTACCTTTGGTGGCGGCTACGCTATGATTCCGATTATCGAAAACGAAACATCTAAAAGAAGAAAATGGATAAGTGGCGAGGATTTGCTGGATGTTGTGGCTATTTCAGAATCCACACCGGGTCCTATCGCAATTTGTGCCGCTACTTTCATCGGCTACAAGGTTGCGGGAATTATCGGTGCTTTTATGGCAACGCTGGGTGTAGTGCTACCCTCCTTTGTCATCATCTACTTTATCTCGATTTTTCTGCGTGAGTTCAGCACTTATGACATAGTTAAGTATGCATTCACAGGTATACGTGCAGGAGTTTTGGCTCTTATTATCAAGGCGGTTATTTCTATGTTCAAGAAAGCTCCACAGCATATTCTTGCATACACTATTATGGCTGTAGCCTTTGCACTTGTTGTGTTGTTCTCAACAAACGTGCTCGTCATCATACTTTCCAGTGCTGTTATCGGGATAGTCGCATCAATTATCGCGAGAAAGAGAGGTAAAGAGCTCAAATGACCTACCTCATTCTTTTTCTTGAGTTTTTCAAAATCGGTGCTTTCACCTTTGGTGGCGGATATGCGATGATTCCGTTTATTCAGGAAACCGTCGCAAAGCACAACTGGATGACAACTGCTGAGCTTGTTGACTTTATTGCTGTCAGCGAGAGCACACCAGGGGCATTTGCTGTCAACATTTCGACTTATGTCGGTTCACAGGTTGGCGGATTTTTCGGTGCTGTGTGTGCAACAACAGGCGTTGTGCTCCCTGCATTCTTAATCATTTTAATCATCGCAAAAATATATGATAAATTCAAAAACAGCAAGACCGTTAAAGGTGCGATGTTCGGTTTAAAGTCGGTTGTTGTCGGACTTATCGCAGCTACTGTAATTTCAATCGCAACCGAGGTGTTCTTTGTAAACGGATTTACTGCTTCTGTTTTTACCACATCAAGTTTCTGGTTCTCACTTGTGGTCTTTGCGATTATGCTGTTTTTACTTCTTTATAAGAAATTAAGCCCTGTCATTATCGTGGTGCTGTCCGCTACACTTGGAATAGTCGCAGGCTACACAGGAATAATATAAAACTAAAATAACGCACAGCTTGTACAATAACAGGCTGTGCGTTTTCTTATATCTCACGTTTTATGGAGTCGAGTGCTCCTTTTTCAATTCTGCTGACCTGCGCCTGACTTATGCCGATTTCGTTTGCTACCTCCATCTGGGTTTTGCCCTTGAAATAACGAAGTGACAGAATTTTCTTTTCACGGTCACTTAGCTTTCTTATCGCTTCCTTTATCGCTATTTCGTCAAGCCAGTCGTTATCATCTACGCTGTCCCCCACCTGATCCATCACATAGATGGTGTCGTTACCCTCGGAAAACACAGGTTCATAAAGTGATACAGGCTCAACAATTGCTTCAAGCGATAGCACTACGTTTTCTTTAGGGACGTCCATAACTCTTGCTATCTCTTCAACAGTCGGCTCTTTTCCGTTTTTATTGGTAAGCTCCTCTTTTATCTGCATAGCGTGGTAGGCGGTGTCACGCATTGAGCGTGATACACGGATTGAATTGTTATCTCTTAAATATCGCCTTAACTCACCGCAGACCATCGGTACTCCGTATGTCGAAAACCTGACATCGAGAGTCGGGTCAAAATTATCAATCGCTTTTATAAGTCCGATAACTCCGACCTGAAACAAATCGTCTAAATTCTCGCCTCGGTTTACAAATCGCTGGATAACTGACAACACAAGACGCAAGTTACCGTTAATCATCTTTTCCCGAGCTTTTTGTGCTTCTGCTTTAGAGCCTGTGCGGATGATGTTTAGTAGCTCACGTTTTTCTTTCTCGCTTAACACCTTGAGCTTTGACGTATCTACACAACTGATTTCGACCTTGTTATAGTACAATAAAAATCCCCCTTGGCATTACTTAACTTAAGTATTACCAAAGGGGCGTTTTTTAATTCAATTATTCAGTATCTTCAGGCAAGCTGACAATAGAGTCAACCGACTGTACCGCACTTAGCTTACGCTGAATCTGACGTGTACGCACACCGGCTAGTGTATCAAGGTCTTTTGTAACGAGATTGATGTGCTGTTGTGCTTTAGTAAGTACATCAGAGAAGGTGTCAAACTCTTTCTTAACCGAGCCAAGCACCTCCCATACCTCTGCACTACGCTTTTGAACAGCTAAGGTCTTAAAGCCCATCTGGATGCTGTTTAAGAGTGCCGCCATTGTGCTAGGGCCTGCGATATTGACCTTGTAATCACGCTGTAAGACCTCGACCATACCACGGTTTACAACCTCGCTGTAAAGGCCTTCGAAAGGCAAGAACATTATAGCAAACTCGGTAGTATACGGTGGGTCGATGTACTTATCGTGGATGTCCTTAGCTTCCTTTTTAATTGTTGTGATAAGCGCTTTTGCCGAGAGTTCAACCGCTTCTTTAGAGCCGCTGTCGTAAGCATCACGCAGTGCTGAATAAGTATCACCAGGGAATTTTGAGTCAATCGGAAGATATATAAAGCCGTCGTCATCGGCAGGGAGTTTGATAGCAAACTCGACAACATCACGTGAGCCGTGTTTTGTGGCAACGTTTTCTTCATACTGCTCGGTAGCGAGTATTTCTTTTAAGATTGAGCCCAGCTGGATTTCGCCTAAGATGCCACGGGTTTTGACGTTTGACAGTACCTTTTTTAGGTCGCCTACACCAGAGGCTAAACTCTGCATCTCGCCCAAGCCCTTGTACACCTGTTCGAGTCGCTCTGAAACAAGTGCAAAGGATTTGTTCATCTTATCCTCAAGGGTTTTCTGGAGCTTTTCATCAACAGTCTGACGCATTTTCTCAAGCTGTTTGTTGTTATCCTCCTGAATATAGCTGAGTTTTTGTTCAACACTACGGCGGATGAGCTCGAGCTTCTGTTCGTTTTCGAGGGAGAAGGTTTTGAGTCGTTCTTCAACATTCTTGGAACTTTCAGCCTGCGACTTCATAAAATTCTGCTGATTTACAGAAATCATCTCTCCCATATTTCTGACAGATGTAGCAACAGAGTTTGAGAGCTCCTGTCTTAACATACTGAGCTGTTTTTCGTTTTTAGCCTCAAATTCAGATAAATCAGGCTTTGCGTTACGGTTTTTAAGTATCAGCGAAATTGCAACAACTGACGCAACAAGTGACAAAACCGCTACACACAAGATAATGATATCGATAGTATTTCCTGACATAGTTTGCTCCTGTATTTTGTGATTTTATGTACTGATTTTATCACTGTGGTGCATTTTAGTCAACAAAAACAGGGGGTGTAATTCAACAAAATGTTGTAGCTATATATTTCTCACAGGTATATGGTGAATACACAAACTCGTCGATGTGCTCACCTTTGAAATAATACTTTGGTTTTTCAAGCAGAATTTCAGAATCAAAAGTGTCAATAATAATGAGCTTGATTTTCATTTTTGACGGGATAATACTCTTTATATATACGCTTGCACGCTGACCTACTTTAACGCCGTCCTTGAGCTCTGCAAGACCCGCAAGATTAGGCGTAAGCTCAACAAAAGCTCCGTAGTTTTCGACAGAACGGACAACTCCAGACACGGTTTCGCCCTGAGTGAAGTTGTCGGCATTTTCCTGCCATGTGCCGAGCAGTTCTTTGTGACTTAGACTGATTCTGCCGTTTTCTATGGACTTTATGACGGCTTTTATATCCATACCTACTGCAAAACGCTCTCTCGGATGCTCAATCCTAGACACCGAAATTGCATCAATAGGCATCAACGCTACGACGCCACACCCTATGTCAGCAAAAGCACCGAAGGCTTCAAGGTGAGTAATTCGTGCAGGGACAACGTCGCCAACAGACAACGTGTTTATGTAATTTTCGATACACCTGCGTTGGGCTTTTTCTCGTGACAAAAGAGCGACAGTTTCGCCACTGTCAGAAACCGTAAAATCTGTTATTACAAAGCTCACAGGACGATTGACTCGTGATATAACAGCTATATCACGCACTGTGCCCTCTTTTATACCTACTGCTCCCTCTTCTCTTGGGATAATGCCCTTAATACCGCCCATATCAACTATCAGGTTGTGGTTAGCATCACACACCGTTGCTCTGGCTTCGAGTATCTTTGAACTTAACTTTGCTTCTCGCATATTTGAAAGGGATGACAGTGTTCTCTGATTATCACAGGTGTTAATCAGCTTCCCCTCCGGTAAATAGCCTGTCATTTTGTGTCCTCCTTAGACTTTCTCTTTGTAATTTTTATGTAAGAGGATTTTAAGATATGCAAACAGTATTTGAACAATGTTTGAAAATTTAGGTTTTGCTATTGAAAAGAAAGCGAATATATATTAAAATCTAGTTAGGTGATTTTTTATGGATATTAAGATGCCAGCTAAATTAAAACAACAATATTATAGGTGTTCTATTTGGGAACAACTTTTTATCTTGAATTTTTATAATAAAGAAAAACCTATACCTAGAAATAATAA
>JAFUKO010000099.1 GCA_017473555.1 Ruminococcus sp.
GTCCTGGTGCATCATTCACAATAGAGCTTACTGCGACAAAAGCTGACCCTGGTATGGAGGGCTTTGGTTGGAATATCAATAGTTCTTCATCTAAAGCATCGTCAGGTACATCAGCAACATATACAAAATCATACACAGCTTCAACAACCGAGGGCACAAGCACATATACAGGTTATGCTTGGTGTTATGAAGGATCAACTGCGAACTATTCATCATCATATAAAACTTCTAACACAATCTATGTTAAGATTGAAGCAGAAAAGTATACATACACAGTAACTGCAGGCACAGGTGGTAAAGTATCACCAACAAGTGGCTCAGTAATTGCAGGAAATGGTGTTTCTATCACAGCTACACCTAACACAGGTTACACATTCGCTGGTTGGACTGGTCTTTCAAAAGCTACTTTAGGTTCAATTTCAACAGCTACTACTACACTTACACCAACAGCAAATGGAGCTACAGTAAAAGCTAACTTTAGACCAAACGCTCCATCTGCTCTCACATTAACAGGCTTGCCTGTTGCAAGTGGTACTACAGGTGATGGTACTCAAAGTAATCCGTACATAGTTTTTGAGAACAGTGGATTTACACTTACTGCCAAAGCTACTGTTGTATCAGGTGCAACGCCGCATTACAGTGCAACTTCTGGTGGTACATATAATACCACTAATACGTTTACACCTGCGATTACTACAAAGGGTGAAGCGCTTTCGTATACTGTTTATTCTAAGGCTTATGTAACTGGTTATTATTCATCAAGCTCTAAGAGTGCAACCGCCTACTATATGGTATTTTCTCATTTGAGTGCAGCGAATACAGGATTTACATTGAGTTCTGACAGTATCACGGATGCTGATACATTAACCTTATCAGGTGCTTATGTTAACGGTGTTGTTGATGCTGAGAAAGCGTACATTACTCAGACATATCAAGTAAGCACCGATAACTCTACTTTCTCTAATTTGAGTGGCTCGACTTGGACACCTAATGAAATCGGCACCTACTACTTTAGAGTAAAGACTACTAACACCAAAACAGGTGAAACTGTTTACTCAACATCTAAGTCTGTAACAGTAACCCAGAGTACTGTGTATTATAACATTACCGTAGTGAACGACGGTACAGTAGATGCTACAGTCACCCTTAAAGCAGATGGTGTTACTATTACTGATGGTCAGATCTTATCTAATAGCAAACTCACTGTTTCTTTAACAAGACCTAACTCAAACTATTATGTAGAGTATCTTGAGGTTGATACGATTTCAGAGTTTGATAATATGGATGTCAACGGTGATATTAATGATTATGTTGCATATGACCATGTAAAGGGTAATGTTAGTATTCATTACAAGCTCGCGCTTAAACCAACAGTTTCTATTTCTAAACCTACTAACGCAGATGCTATAAGTTTTAAGTACTTAGTTGATGGAGTAGAGAAGACAGCTACTGCAGCGGGTACATACTATGTTGATTACGACTCAAAAATCACATATACTGTAACACCAAAATCCGGTTACTACGTAAGTGCGATGACTGGCGTTACAATCGGAAACATTACATCGGGTGCTGTTTCTGGTACTAAGAATAATGTAACAGCAAATATATCAAACGTCACTGCAACACTGGCTAATAACAGAACTGTTAGCGTCAGAATTGACAGTACGTCTGATGTTACAACAGGCGGTTCAATGACTATCGACGGTTCTGCACTCGGTTTTAGTCAACCAAAGCCTCTTAACTATGGAGCAAAATCAACAATCGTTATTACTCCACCTGAAGGATGTTATGCTGTTGTTACAGGAAACGATGTTCAGGCTAATATTGACACAGATGGTAAGGCTACTTTTGATGTAACTCTTGAAGGTGTTAATAAAAACTACGTTGTTAAGTTTATCTATAATCCTAAGATATATATGATACAGCCACAGTTTGGTTCTGTTTATGTAACAAGTGGCACAGGTAATAATATTCAGTATTACTTCAACGGCGATTCTGTAGGTTATGGTACAGAACTCACTGTACATGTTAAGCCTGACCATACTAGTGCTACTCTTAGCGAAGTTCTTGTAAATGACGCTTCTATCGGTACGGCTGATGGTTCGAAATTCCAAATTTGTGAGGATTCTACAGCTACTGCTACTATAACTGTTGACTCAAAGTTTGCTTTTGATAGTGGAACTGAGTATGGCAAACGAAGAATTTTCTTCACTGATAACGCTGAATGGGGTGATGGTAACGTTTCTGTTCATCCATCAACGATAAGCGGTGACACAGCTATTACAAGTAACAGCGTTGTAATGACATACAAATATACTAATGATATGAACCAGCGTGTATATTATGCTGATATACCATATAGTGCTAATTATGTCACATTTTACAACAAATCTAATACCAGCCAGAAAACTAATCAGGCTGCAATTCCTAGCAAAAATAACGCTTTTTGGAATAATAATGGTACGCTTGAAGAGTGGCAGTTTGTATACTCAGACTTTGTAGCAGCTGACAGAGCTGACACAATTCAGCAGGGTGTTACTGTAAAGAACGAGCCTGTTACTTTCCAATATGCTTGTGATTACGGCGATGACGTACTTTCAGCAGAAGTATTAGGCGGTAATGCAGTTACAGTTGATTTCAACAAGGGTGTTCTTTCTATCACACCTACTGAAAATACATATGCTTTTACATTATTAAAAGTAACGTCATCCGCTTCTGGTACTGTAAAGTACTACCTAGTAAGAGTAGAAAACTTTGAGATTGTTGATTTCTCAGGACTTCAGAAGATTTACAAATCTTCTGTTCTTACTAATATTCAGCTCGACCTTATTGTTAAGGGTGGAGTGCTAAATTACGCAGCTAAGTTATTTGTTTCCGATTCTAATAAAACAGGTTCTTATGAAGAACTCACTCCTAACGGATATTCGGGATTTTCTTATTTTGAATCATTGGAAGCATATATTAATAGCTTCTTGCTCGAGAATTATATCAATAATGGTATGAAATTCTACAAAGTAGAGGCATCGGATGGTGCTAATCATAAGGCTACAAGTACTTTAAAAACACTGTTTGGTACCAATACATATGACGGTGAAAGATGTGTATATTTCTGTAACAATACTGGTAGCAGTATATCAAAGTATATTGTTCGTGCTTGTTTCAATGATGCAAGTGGAAATAATCACAGATTCGTTATAATGCAGAGGGTAGGAAATACTAACTACTATCGTGCTGTTGTACCAAAAGGATTCGAAAGCACTGTTAATTTCTATCTCGCTAACCCAAAGACATTTTCTAATGACTTTGTTGATTACGATGGTACGGATGATGTTGTAGAAACATATACTTACGGTATACTGAATGTGAAAATCCCACAGACAGATGAAGCTAACATTGTTTATACTGCAACTGAATTCGGCGATAATGGTATCGAAGGGGAATTTACTCAGTTTGATTATTAATTATTATAGGAGGTGAAAACCATGAAGAAAACATTACCTGTACTTTGTGTACTGATGGCTATACTTACAATCATTATAGCTATGACGACTATGAGTTATTCATGGTTTGAACCCGATATAAAAGAAGGAATTGGACTTCAGTATAAAGACGAGGCTCAGCTTCGTGATGAGCATTGTGCTATAGTTACATACTCCGGTGCATACAATAACACTATGGGTTCAACAGGCTATGGTCTTGTACTGTATGGTGATCAAATCACAACTGCTGATGTTACTGTTAATGAGGGAGAGACTGTTTACTATAAAACTGTTATAGAAAATAGCAGCGAAAAGTATGATACGGTTGTATCTTTGTTCTTACCTTCTTTCACTATTACCGGTGGAAACGCAAGCATTGGTGTAGCTTTTCCAACAAACTCTTTTAGGACTTTTTCAGCTAATCAGACTGATATTCACATTATTCGTAACGCACACGTGAAAATGTTCGTTGATACTGATGCAAACCCTGGTCAGCTTTCTGTTGAATGGTTTGTAAAATGTGAATCTGGTTCTGTTACATTTAATCCTTCACAGGTTTATCTGATGTATAGCTAAGGTGTTTGCGTGAAAGTATTCAAAAAGATTCTTAGCATTTTAGGCACTATTTTACTGGTTATATTGCTTGCTGTAGTGATTGTGATGTTCAACGCACGACTCTCTGGTGAAGCACCATCGGTTTTCGGATATCAGGTTTTCCGAGTTTCTTCAGGAAGTATGGAGCCTGAGTTGATGATTGGCGATGTTATTCTTATCAAGGAAGCCGAACCTCAGGATATCCAGAAAGGCGATATAGTAACCTATAAAGGTGAAGAAGGCGACTTGAACGATAAATTCATCACACATAAGATGATCGAAGATCCTCAGCTTGTTGATGGAAGGTATGTGTTTCATACTCAAGGCATCTACGAAGGTGCTGTACCTGATCCTGATTGGTATGAAGATCAGCTTTTAGGTGAGTTTGTATGCAAGATACCTTTTATAGATAGCGTATATTCTTTTTTCTTAAAACCTTACGGACTGATTACTTTTGTGTTGATTATTATCGTATTATTTGGCTACGAGCTTATAGCCTTAATACTTTCGTATCATACATTAGATGAAATTGATGACGAAGAAGATGACGATACTGAAAAACAAGAAGAATCCGAACAGACTTCTGATGAAAACAAAGATAGTACTGATAACTAAATATTGATTTATGTCTAGACCCGAGTTTAATGCTCGGGTCTTTTTTTATGTAAAAACTAAGAGATAATATTTGGAATAATTTTGACTGGAATTTCTTTATAGTAATATACAGCTCTACTTCTTGTGATAAAATACCTATGTATATTCTATATATTGGGTTAGTATGTGTAATTATAATATCAATTTGTGAGGTAATAATGGCTACTGATAATGTACATGAAGGTCACAGAAGTCGTGTCCGAAAGAAGTTTTTGCTCAATGGACTTGATGGTTTTGAAACTCACGAAGCGTTGGAGTTTCTGTTGTTTTACTGTGTTCATATGAAAAACACCAGTGAACTTGCTCACCGTTTGCTAGACGCTTTCGGGTCTTTATCTGCTGTTTTTGACGCACCTTACGATGCTTTGTGTGAGTTTGGCTTGTCTGAAACTCAGGCTGCTTTTCTTAAACTGATTCCTGAAATGAGTCGATTATACATTGACGATAAGCATAATAATATGGATAAGGTTGTTGATTATGATACAATCGGTGACAGCATATTACGCAAGTTTATAGGTAGAGAGAACGAGAATGTACTGCTTTTATTACTTGATGCTAAAGGCAAAGAAGTTTTCTGCGGTATTGTGGCAAAAGGCTCGCTGAATAATACTAACCTTCCTGTCAGAAAAATAGTGGACTATTCGCTTAGATTCAACGCACAATCAGCTATTATCGCACATAATCATCCAAGTGGCGTAGCGTTGCCATCACGTTATGATCTTGAAGCTACTGCTAATATCAAACACGCTTTAGCTCTTATTGGAGTGCATCTACTTGACCATTATATTGTTGCTGATAACGACTGTGTTTCTCTTGCTCAGAGTAGAGTTGCACCTGCACTTTTTGATTATTACACAGATTGATAACCGAAAGGAAAAGCTATAAATATGAAAGCTAACAAAACCTTACAGCTTGCTGATTTAAGTAAATATAAAGCCGAGATATATGGTATAAGTATTCTATGGATTATGCTGTTTCATGCACATCCTATGTTTGGGGTTCATTATGATTTCGGCAAAGCTTTTCTCAAGCCACTTGATACACTTATCGGCTTTGGTAATATGGGTGTTGAAATTTTCCTGTTTTGTTCTGGAGTGTTTTTATACTTTTCGTATTATAGAAACAGTGATGCGTTTCAATTTATGTGCAAGCGTATAGCTCGACTCTTCTGGCCTGTAGCTATTATCTCAGCACCGTACTGGGTTTACACTTGCATCGTGAAAAACGGTTCAGTTTTGCAGTTTGTCAGCAAATGCACAATGCTCGATTTCTGGATTTCAGGCGACCAGCAAATCTGGTTTGTATCAGCAATATTTTTGTTTTATCTTATATATCCATATATATACGGTTTTTTATTCAAAGCTAAGTTTTTAAACGAGTTTGCAAGACTTATAGTTTTGCTCGCTGTAGTGGCGGTTGTGACACTTTCAGTTTGCTATATTTATCCTGATTATTTTGCTAAAATTGAGATTGCACTGACACGTTTACCTGTATTTATTATAGGTTGTTATTTTGGCAAGCTTGTATATGAAAAGAAAACTGTGTCAAAATATTTCTACCTTTTGTGTTTAGTTTTAGCTGTAACAGCACTAGTGGTACTTAATCTCGGAGTATTTACAGGTGTGTGGAAAAGATGGTTTTATTTAGTTGGTGGCATACCTATGACATTTTTGATTATTTGGGTGCTCAACCTGCTAAACTCAAAGTGGATTAACAAATTCTTTGCATTTTTCGGTGGAATATCACTCAATCTATATGTATCACATGTAGTTGTTATCAGAGTGTACAAACTTCTGCCGTTTGGTGATATAAGAAACGTACCTGTTTATCTGATTCTTATCGCAGTATCTGTGCTTGTTGGCTGGCTTGCAGAATTGCTTATTAAACAAATTATGAAACCAAAAGTCAAAGCATAGAGTATTTGGAGTTCTGGAGTTTATGGAAAATAAGTTTAAATTGCAATCTAAATATAAGCCATACGGCGACCAGCCTAAGGCTATAGAAACACTTGTCAATTCAATAAACAGCGGACACAAAGAGCAGACTTTGCTTGGTGTTACAGGTTCAGGTAAAACCTTTACGATGGCTAATATTATCGAAAAGCTTAATCGTCCTACTCTGGTACTCGCTCATAACAAAACCTTAGCCGCACAGCTGTGTTCTGAGTTTAAGGAGTTTTTCCCTGATAATGCGGTTGAGTATTTTGTGTCATATTATGACTATTACCAGCCTGAGGCTTATATTCCGTCTACTGATACCTACATCGAAAAAGATAGTTCTATAAATGACGAGATTGATAAGCTGCGTCACAGTGCAACACTTGCATTATCTGAACGCAGAGATGTTATCATAGTAGCATCAGTATCGTGTATATATTCGCTGGGTGACCCGATTGATTATCGTAGTATGGTTATATCACTTCGTCCGGGAATGCAAAAATCCCGTGATGAATTGCTTAAGAAACTCGTTGAACTTCAGTACGAACGAAACGATATAAACTTTATCCGTAATAAATTCAGAGTCAGGGGAGATGTTGTCGAGATTTTCCCTGCAGCATCTTCTGACAGAATCATCCGTGTCGAGTTTTTCGGAGATGAGATTGATAGAATCACTGAGATAAATCCGCTTACAGGTGAGCTTATGGCAACAGTACGACACGCTGCTATTTATCCTGCTTCTCACTATATCGTTGGCGGAGAGAAAATGAACAAGGCTATTGCCGAGCTTGAGCGTGAGCTTGAGGAGCGTTTAGCGTATTTTCGAGAAAACGGCAAGCTTTTGGAAGCTCAGCGTATCGAACAACGCACACGTTATGATATAGAAATGTTACAGGAAATCGGAATGTGTTCTGGTATCGAGAACTATTCACGAGTTCTCTCGGGCAGAAAACCAGGCTCAGCACCATTTACTTTGCTTGATTATTTCCCTGACGATTTTCTGTTGTTTGTGGACGAATCCCACGTAACCCTTCCTCAGGTGCGAGGAATGTTTGCCGGTGACAGAGCCAGAAAAACCAGCCTGATAGATTTCGGCTTCAGACTTCCGTCAGCATATGACAACAGACCACTTAATTTTGATGAATTTTACGAAAGAGTTAATCAAGCTGTGTTTGTCAGTGCAACACCCGGTGATTTTGAACTTGAGCGTTCACCTGTTGTTGCTGAGCAGATTATCCGACCTACTGGACTTTTAGATCCTGAGATTTCTGTGCGTCCTACCGACGGACAGCTCGATGACCTTGTATCAGAGATTAACAAAAGAATCGACAAAGGTCAGCGTACACTTGTTACTACACTTACAAAGAAGATGGCAGAAGACCTGACTGCTTATCTTGAAACACTTGATATTAAAGTCAGGTATATGCACCACGATGTTGATACCGTAGAACGTATGGAAATAGTGCGTGATTTACGACTTGGTAAGTTCGATGTTCTGGTTGGTATCAACCTTTTACGTGAAGGTCTTGACATTCCTGAGGTATCGCTGGTTGCTATTCTCGATGCTGATAAAGAAGGCTTCTTAAGGTCTGAGCGTTCTCTTATTCAGACAGTAGGACGTGCCGCACGTAACGTTGACGGCTCGGTTATTATGTACGCCGATAGTGTCACTGAGTCTATGAAAAAGACTCTTACCGAAACCAACCGACGTCGTACTATTCAACATCAGTACAATATCGACCACAATATCACACCGAAATCAATCGTCAAGAAAGTCAGTGACGTTCTTGAGATTTCGACCCATACAGAAGAAAAAGACGATGACTTCAGACGTCTTTCAAAAGAAGAGAAGTACAAGCTTATTGACAGCTTGAAGAAAGAAATGCACGCAGCCGCAAAACTCCTTGAATTCGAACACGCTGCGTTTTTACGAGATAAGATTAAGAAACTACAAGGAAAGTAGGGAAGCAGATATGGCTAAACCTAAGAAAAAACAGGAATACGGCAACGAAAGTATTGTCACTTTAAAAGGTGCCGATAGAGTTCGTAAACGTCCCGCCGTTATTTTTGGTTCAGACGGAATTGAGGGATGTCAGCACTCGGTGTTTGAGATTCTTTCAAACTCGATTGACGAAGCTCGTGAGGGTTACGGCAAGTTGATTACTGTAACACGTTACTCAAACGGCAGTGTTGAAATTGAGGACCACGGACGTGGTATTCCTGTAGACTATAATAAAAACGAACAACGCTACAACTGGGAGCTCGTATTCTGTGAGCTTTACGCAGGCGGTAAGTATAACAACAACGAGGGCAACAACTACGAGTATTCACTCGGCTTAAACGGTTTGGGTCTTTGTTCAACACAGTATTCATCAGAGTATATGGATGTTGATATCCGCCGTGACGGTAAACGCTACACACTCCATTTTGAAAAGGGCGAGAATGTAGGCGGACTCCACGTTGAAGATTATGCTAAAAAAGACACAGGTTCAAAAATTACATGGAAACCTGACCTCGAAGTTTTTACTGATACAGATATTCAACCTGAGTATTTTGCAGATGTTTTAAGACGTCAGGCAATTGTAAACGCAGGTATCAAGTTTGTGTTCCGTAATCAGGTTGGCAGGTCTTTTGAAACTCAGGAGTTTTTATACGAAAACGGTATCGAAGACCATGTTAAAGAGCTTATCGGTGACACAGGTATGACAACTGTCCAGACCTGGCAGACAGAGCAGAAGGTCAGAGATAGAGCCGACAAAGACGAATATAAATGTAAAATCAACGTTTCACTTGCTTTTTCTAACAAGACAAGCGGAGCTCAGTACTATCATAACAGTAGCTATCTTGAACACGGTGGTGCGCCTGAAAAGGCGGTTAAAAACGCCTTTGTTTATATGATAGACAATTACTTAAAACAAAACAGCAAGTATACTAAAAACGAGGGTAAAATCACTTTCGCTGATGTCGAAGACTGTCTGACTATCATTATTTCATCATTCTCAAGCGTTACATCCTACGAAAACCAGACTAAAAAAGCTATCACTAACAAAGGTATTCAGGATGCGATGACTGAATTCTTACGCAGACAGCTTGAGATTTACTTCATCGAAAATCCACTTGAAGCTGAAAAAATCGGTGCTCAGGTACTTATCAACAAACGTTCTCGTGAAGATGCTGAAAAAACACGTGTGCGTATTAAGAAGAACCTCACAGCAAATATGGATATGACCAGCCGTGTTGCGAAATTTGTCGATTGCAGAAGTCGTGACGTAAACGAGCGAGAGCTGTTCATAGTGGAGGGTGACTCGGCTTTAGGTGCTTGTAAACAGGCGAGAAATCCTGATTTTCAAGCGATTATTCCAATCAGAGGTAAAATTCTCAACTGCTTAAAAGCTGACTACAACCGCATTTTTAAGTCAGAAATCATCACTGATTTGATTAAAGTATTAGGCTGTGGCGTTCAGGTTAAGTCAAAATCTAACAAAGACATCAGTAGCTTTGATATCAACAATCTGCGTTGGTCAAAGGTTATTTTCTGCACCGATGCCGACGTTGACGGCTTTCAGATTAGAACACTTCTACTTACTATGATATACAGACTCACTCCTGACTTGATTGAAGCAGGCAAGGTGTTCATCGCTGAATCACCGCTGTATGAGATCACATCAGGTGACAAGGTTTACTTTGCTTATACAGAAGCTGAGAAAGAGCAGTACATTGCAGAAATCGGCAACAAGAAGTTTACTGTTCAGCGAAGCAAAGGTCTTGGTGAAAACGAACCTGATATGATGAGCCTTACAACAATGAACCCTGCAACACGCAGACTTATTAAGGTTATGCCGGATGATATAGAGAAAACAGATTGGATTTTCGATGTTCTTCTCGGTGATAATCTGCAGGGCAGAAAAGACTTTATTGTTGAGAACGGCCCTGATTATATCGACAATCTTGATGTAAGTTAATTTTTAGGTGAATATATATGGCTAGAAAAAAGAAAGAAAAAAACATCACCGTTAAACCTATTGCGAATGGTGTTATCGCAGGTGCTGGTGATGTGGTCGAGCAGAAAATCGCTCAGACAATTGAAACTAACTATATGCCTTACGCAATGAGCGTAATTATGTCACGTGCTATCCCTGAGATTGATGGCTTTAAGCCTTCGCATAGAAAACTGCTTTATACAATGTATAAAATGGGTCTGCTCTCAGGTGCACGTACAAAGTCCGCTAATATCGTTGGTGCTACAATGAAGCTCAACCCTCACGGTGACGCCGCCATCTATGATACAATGGTGCGTTTATCACGAGGTTACGAAGCCTTACTTCATCCGTATGTTGACTCAAAGGGTAACTTCGGTAAGTTTTATAGCCGTGATATGGCTTGGGCGGCATCACGATATACTGAGGCTAAGCTTGATTCATTATGTAACGAGCTTTTCAAGGATATCGACAAAGACACAGTAGACTTTGTAGACAACTATGATAACACCCAGAAAGAGCCTGTGCTTTTACCTGCAAGCTTTCCGTCAGTATTAGTTAACGCTAATACAGGTATTGCTGTAGGTATGGCATCGAATATCTGTTCTTTTAACTTAAAAGAGATATGTGAAACAACAGCTGCTCTTATACGTGATAATGACCACGATATACTCTCAACTCTACCTGCTCCTGATTTTTCAGGCGGAGCACAGATTATCTACAACGAAGAGAGTATGCGTGAGGTTTATCGCACAGGTAGAGGAGCGGTGAAGGTACGCTCTATCTATACTTACGATAAGTCAAACAACTGTATTGATATCACAAATATTCCGCCTACAACGACAGTTGAGATTATTATTGAAAAGATAATAGATTTAGTGAAAGTCGGCAAGATTAAAGAAATTGCCGACATCCGTGACGAAACAGGTCTTGATGGTCTTAAAATCACTATCGACTTAAAGCGAGGTACAGACCCTGACAAGTTGATGTTAAAGCTCTTCAAACTCACTACTCTAGAAGACAGCTTTTCATGTAACTTCAACGTACTTATCGGCGGTGTACCTATGGTGCTTGGTGTCAAAGAGTTACTCGATGAGTGGATAGCGTTCAGAATAGAGTGTATTCGTCGCAGAACTTATCACGATTTAAACAAAAAGCGTGACAAGCTCCATCTTTTAAAAGGCCTTGAACTCATTCTTCTTGATATCGACAAAGCTATTCGAATTGTCAGAGAAACCGACGAAGAAGCTGAGGTTGTACCAAACCTTATGATTGGCTTTGGTATCGACGAGATTCAGGCAGAGTATGTTGCTGAAATCAAACTCCGTCATTTAAATAGAGAGTACATCTTAAAGCGTACTAAAGATATTGAAAAGCTTGTTGAAGAAATCGCCGAGCTTGAGGCTATTTTAGGCAGTAAAAGCAGAGTGAAGACAATTATCGTCAGAGAGCTTAAGGAAGTTGCCGAGAAATACGGCAAAGAGCGTAAGTGTCCGCTTCTCCATATCGATGACGCTCAAAGTGAAATTGATATCACTGAGGAAGTTCCTGATTATCCAGTGCATCTGTTCTTTACACGTGATGGTTACTTTAAGAAGATTACACCATTATCACTTCGTATGAGCGGTGAACAGAAACTCAAAGAAAACGACGAGATTGTCACAACAGTTGAAACTACAAACAACTCTGACCTTCTGTTCTTTACCAACAAATGTCAGGTATATAAGGCTAAGGTGCACGAATTCGCTGATACTAAAGCCAGCGTTTACGGTGACTATATTCCTGCGAAACTCTCTATGGATGAAGGGGAGCAGGCTGTGTTTATGCTTAATACCAAAGATTACGCAGGATATCTTATGTTTGCATTTGAAAATGGTAAGGTAGCAAAAGTACCGCTCAACGCTTACTGGACAAAAACCAACCGTAAAAAGCTCATCAATGCCTACTGTGATAAATCACCTCTGGCTGGTATCGGATATTGTGAGACTGACTGTGAGTTTGTTCTTACCGCATCATCAGGCAGAAAACTTCTTCTTCACAGTGGCTCTATTAACGCAAAAGCATCAAAGTCCACACAGGGCGTAGCGGTAATGAAGCTGAAGAAAGGTCACCGTGTTATGGATATCACACAGTATGTAGAGGGCACATTTGCAAAGCCTTCACGTTATCGTACCCGTACATTACCTGCCCTTGGTGCACTGCCAAGTGAAGAGGACGAGGCTCAACAGCTTTCAATTCTGTAATATTTTAAATAATGCTTGCATTATGAAAATATCTGTGTTATTATAATCTAGTTACTAAAGACTTCATAACTTTTGAAAGGAAGATAAATATGTCAGTTTGGGGTTATATCTTAGGTTCACTTTTAATAGTTGCATCTTTGATTATGATTTTCGTTATTATTCTTCAGGAAGGTAACCAGCAGGGTGTCGGCGTTGTTTCCGGCGGTGCTGATACATTCTTCTCTAAGAATAAGGCTCGTTCAATTGACGCAAAGCTCGCTAAAGCTACAAAGTGGGTAGCTATTGCTTTTGTTGCAATTGTACTTGCTATCAACATTATCGCTTATTTTGCAGCATAATTTAAAACACTTATCTCATAAAATTGACTATCGGATTTTATCCGGTAGTCTTTTTTAGTTTGGGGATAATATATGATAAGGTTGTTAATAGTTATTATTGTTTCATTTTTCGTTTTTTCAGCAATTCACTTTTTAGGCAAAAATAAAAAGCCCTGTAAAAGGGCTTTTATATCCGTATTATGTGGTCCGCTGTGTCTGATAGCAGTGAACGTCTTGTCATCTGTAACAGGGGTATTGGTACCAATCACAGAACTTTCTCTTGCTACATCAGTAACGGGTGGAATACCAGGAATAGCACTGCTTGTTATAATGAGCGTGCTCGCCTGATTATAGGATAGAGTTAAGGTCTTTTAATGCATCTGTAACTGTTCCTTTGTTTCTTGTGAGCATAGCTATGACTACATTGTAGAAAAGCTGTGGATTTTTATGGAAGCTTTTTCTGACAATTCTGGCTTGAGTGATATCAGGAACATAAAGCGAGAATTTCAGCAAATCCATATCACCGCCTGAGATAGAGCAGTTTACGTTATATCCGTTATCAAGCTTGGTGATAGTAACAACGTTTTCTTTCTCTATACGCTCTTTTTCTAAAAGAGCGAGCGTACACTCACACGCTTTTTCTTTGACAGTGTAGGCGAGAGTGTCCTCGAGCTGTCTTGCAATCATTTTACCTGAGTCAGAAATAAAGTATAGCTTTTTTTCTTCGTCAACAAGCTTTATGTTATTGTTTTTGTAAAGGTCATCAAAACTTGAACTACATTCAAAGTAATTAGCAAGACCCTTCTGTAACAGTGCAGTAACAACAGTATCCTTTTTCATTGGAATACCGACTCTGTCAAATATATAGCAAATAAGTGTTCTAATCTCGGTTTTACTTCTGACACCGCCTAAACTGATGCCTTCATCAAAAGTATCAAATGCCATATCTGCACCACCTTTTCTTGTTCTTTTAATATTATACCACATAGCATACAAATGTCAAAAAGGAAAATGTTGTTATTTATTTAACAATGTTTTAACCTGCGCTTATTGACCGCTTAATAAAATGGTGTTATACTTTATGTCAAAGGAGATGAGAAAAATGTCAATCTTTTGGTTGGTACTGGCGATAGTATTAGGCTTTATTGAAGCTACAACGCCACAGCTTGTATCTATCTGGTTTGCACTGGGTGCAGTAGGCGGATGTATCACTTCGCTCTTTACTGATAACTTCTGGATACAGATTATTGTAGCGGTAGTAATCACTGTTGTGACTCTTGTTGCAACACGCCCTTTGGCAAAGCGTATCACAACCGTCAAAAAGACTCATACTAACTCTGACAGAAATATCGGGAAAACAGCTGTTGTTATTAATGATATAGATAACATCAAAGCAGTAGGACAGGTAAAGGTCGGTTATTCTGTATGGAGTGCAAAGAGTGCTGACGATACCGTCATTACAAAAGATACCAAAGTTATTGTCAAAGCAATCGAAGGTGCCAAACTCATAGTTGAAGCACAAAAATAAATTTATAATTTGAAAGGAAGTTAATATGGAATTTTTAGTTATTATCGCATTAGTGGTATTTTTAGTTCTTGTTGTAGTAAGCAACATCAAGATTGTACCACAAGCACACGCATTTGTTGTTGAACGTCTTGGTGCATATAACGCAACCTGGGCAACAGGTCTTCACCTCAAGATTCCGTTCATTGACCGTGTCGCTAAGAAGGTTTCATTAAAAGAGCAGGTAGTAGATTTCCCACCACAGCCGGTTATCACACGTGATAACGTTACAATGCAGATTGATACTGTAGTTTACTACGAAATCACAGACCCGAAACTCTATACTTATGGTGTTGAGCGTCCACTTTCTGCTATTGAAAACTTAACAGCTACTACACTTCGAAACATCATCGGTGACCTCGAGCTTGATAGCACACTCACATCCCGTGATACTATCAACGATAAAATCAGAATCATTCTTGATGAAGCTACAGATGCATGGGGCATCAAGGTAATCCGTGTTGAGCTTAAGAACATTTTACCACCACGAGAAATTCAGGACGCTATGGAA
The DNA here is from genome assembly GCA_017473555.1 of Ruminococcus sp. Taxonomy (GTDB): domain Bacteria; phylum Bacillota; class Clostridia; order Oscillospirales; family Acutalibacteraceae; genus Ruminococcoides. Next base: position 15,277 of record JAFUKO010000099.1, read on the forward strand.
AAGCAGATGAAGGCAGAGCGTGAGCGTAGAGCTCGAATCCTCGACGCAGAGGGTGAAAAGCGTAGCCAGATTCTCGTTGCAGAGGGTCTTAAAGAATCCGCTATCCTTAAAGCTGACGCTGTTAAGGAGTCCAAAATCCGTGAAGCAGAGGGTGAAGCACAGGCTATCCTTGCTGTACAGCAGGCATATGCAGATGCTCTCAAGATGCTCAACGAGGCTGCTCCAACAGACAAGGTAATCGCTTTAAAGAGTCTTGAGTCACTCCAGAAGATTGCTGATGGTAAAGCTACAAAGATTTTTATCCCATCAGAACTCCAGGGTATTGCTACAATGGCTACAACAGTCAAAGAGGTTTTCTCAACTGACACACCAAAAGCTGAATAATTTTTAGCAAAAGTAAAGGCTGTATGCATGAGCATACAGCCTCATTTTTGTTAAACGAAAACCCCCGATTGTATCGGGGGTTCAAAAGAGCTTTAGCGATAAACAAAAACAGCTCCTTCTGATATAATGAAAGTGCGGTCTGGCAACTGCACAACAAAAACAGAAGGAGGTCATAAAATGAATGA
>JAFUKO010000100.1 GCA_017473555.1 Ruminococcus sp.
CCGTTTACGGGTAGTAAGTAACAATCGCAAGTGTCAGACCGAAAAAATGCGCCTTGAGGCGCTGCTAACCACAGAGCCTTTCAGGCGCATCTGAAATACCACCGGCTTAGCCGGTGGATTTTTATTGATTATTCAACGTTTAATCGGTACGTCATAAATGCCGTACCCTACGGGTGGTAAACAAACGTTGGTGTTGTAATCGTAGGGGACGGGTTCCCCGTCCCGATAAAAATAGGTGCTGATGCATGGCGGGTCGTCGAGTCGCCGACCCCTACGGATGCGACAGAAACGTTGTACATCGCCTTAACCGCTCAAATATTGACCGCAAAAAACGGATATGATAAAATTACCATAGGTGATGTTATGAGTAATATGTATCTCACGATTTGTGACAAATTAAAAAACGGGTGCGACGCTGTGGTCTTGAGTGTTATAAAAAGCCGTGGTTCGGTTCCGAGAAAACGAGGAGCAAAAATGGTGTGCTTTTCCGACAACGAGAGTGTGGGTACTGTCGGTGGCGGTGCTGTCGAGCACGATGCGATGCAAAAATGCACAGAGCTGACATCACAGAGTGTTTGTCTTAACAAAAAGTACACGCTCAACCACGCTGATGCCGAAAAACTCGGTATGGTGTGCGGTGGCGAGGTCGATATAAATTTTGTTTATGTTAAAAGCTGTGAGCAAAATATCGCACTGTTTGAGCATATTTCCAGCTTGGTAAGGAACCATAAAAAAGCGTGGCTGGTGACCGATGTTAATACAGGCGAGCTCTTTGTTTTTTGTGATAACGAGTGGTTTGAAAGCAGAAAGCCTGATGCTGAGCTTTATGACAGTTTTAAAAATGTGGCAGAGCTCTCAAGTAATGAAAAATACTACGCAGAGCCTTTGTATCAAGAGGGCGTTGTCTATGTATTCGGTGGCGGTCACGTCAGCAGAGCCTTGTGCCCGATGCTGAGTTTAACGGATTTCAGGGTTGTTGTGTATGAGGACAACGATCGGTTTGCCTGTGCAGATGATTTCCCTGATGCCGAAAAGGTGGTCTGTGCCGAATTTACGAAGATAAATGACAACATCAGCATCACAGAGAGCGACTATGCGGTTGTGCTCACCCGTGGTCACAAGAGCGACAACGAGGTGATAAGACAGATTTTGTCAAAGCATCCGACGTATCTGGGCGTTATCGGAAGTAGAAAAAAGGTCGGCGTAATGGGGGAGTATTTACGAAACTGCGGTTTTGATGACGATGAAATCTCGGCAATTCATTCACCGATTGGACTCGAAATAGGTGCGGTCACTCCGTCTGAAATTGCGGTGTCGATTACTGCCCAGCTCATCAGCCACAGAGCAGGCAAGGGGTATTTGTGATATTTATTATGCGTATAGTATTTTTGCTGTTCAGCTAAATATTTCATAGCAAAAATTTCTTTTCATATTACTGTTTTGTTTTCACATAATACTATTACAACGATTAAGAAATCATTTTTTTCGTTGTTTTTCTATAAATTATTATTTGTGAAATAAAACAGAAAAGGAGAAGAAAATCATGTCAAAGAACTCTATCGTAGTTCCAGAGGCTAAGGAAGCCCTCGAGCGTTTTAAGATGGAAGCTGCTCAGGAAGTCGGCGTAAACCTCAAGCAGGGTTACAACGGTGACCTCACATCACGTCAGGCAGGATCTGTTGGTGGCCAGATGGTTAAAAAGATGATCCAGTCTTACGAGAACAGCTTAAAATAATTTAAGTCAATAGCGTATTACACAACGATTTTTGATTTTTCAGGGTGTAAGATGCGATAATAAAAGGGAGCAGGCAAAACGCTTGCTCCCTGTGTATATGGTACATAAAAAAACGGAGGTGCTCATAAGAGTGCCTCCGTTTTGGTGTTTTTGTTGATGAAGCGTGAGCTTATGAAACTTAATAAAAGGCTCGATTGCTCAACGCTTAGGTTATCACGCCTCGTACACCTACGCTGTTCCTTAAAAGTCCACAGTCTCGCATTGATTTTCTGCATCGACTTTGTCGATTACGAAAATACAGACTCGCCCTCGACTTTTAAGGGCTACGGTGCTCAACGCTTAGTTTAGTAACCCAGTGTTCCTGTTAATGACTCGTCGTTCTGAATCCACTCGTCTACGTAGATTGCTGTGAACTTTTCTTTAGTGTTGCGGATGATGATTTTCTTGATGCCTGCGTTTATAATCATACGTTTACACATAGAGCATGCACACGCATTTTCTACATATTCGCCGGTTTTGGCGTCCTTGCCGACAAGGTAGAGTGTTGAGCCTATCATCGCATCACGTGATGCGTGAATGATTGCGTTAGCCTCAGCGTGTACACTGCGGCAAAGCTCGTAACGCTCGCCACGTGGGACGTTGTTCTGCTCACGTACACACACGCCCATATCAATGCAGTTCTTTCTGCCACGAGGTGCTCCGACGTAGCCGGTTGATACTATCTGGTCATTTTTAACGATAATCGCACCGTAGTTGCGTCTTAAACATGTGCCACGCTCCAGCACGGTTTCGGCAATGTCGAGATAGTAATTTTTCTTATCTGTTCTCTTCATAATGGTGCCTCCTGCATAGAATAAAGTTTAATGTTTTTTTATATACTTTAGTGGTGCTGTATTAAAGGTCCTTGATTTCGCTTAAGCAGTTCTCACAGATGGTCTTGTCCTTAAATTTAACGAGGTTGTCGTCGTTTCCGCAGAAAGCACAGCTCATACAGTACTTTTTCATCAGAATTCCGTCAGGCTCGTTGAATAGTTCAAGGTTGTCGCCAAGCTCAAGGTCGTATTTTTTTCTAAGCGGTTTTGGGATAACAATACGTCCGAGCTGGTCAATTTTAAGAATAAATCCTGCTGGTTTCATATAACTCATCCTTTCTTTGTTTTTCAACATTATTCTATCAAATGAATTTGCCAGTGTCAATATATATTTGTCAAAAAACTTTAAATTTCGATAAAAACTGTGAAATTTAGTAAAAGGTGGTAAAAATGCTTTCTTTTATCTTTACGTTTATGATTGTGGTGAGCATTGTTTGTGCGGTGTTTACAGGCAAAACCGAGGAGCTGTCACAGTCGATGATGGACGGTGCATCGGATGCGGTCGAGTTGCTCATTATGATGAGCGGTATGATGTGTCTGTGGTCGGGTGTGATGGAGGTAGCCAAAGAATGCAGGCTGACAGAAAAGCTTTCTAAACTGTTCTCGCCTGTGCTCAGACTGATTTTTCCTGAGGTGGAAAAGAACTCAAAAGCGTTTGAGCTGATGAGTATGAACGTGAGTGCGAATTTGCTGGGTCTTGGCAATGCCGCAACACCGCTTGGACTTCAGGCGATGCGAGAGCTCAAAGGGGATAGCAAAAGTGATGTAGCAACTGATGCGATGGTGAATTTTGTCGTGATGAACACAGCGTCAATCCAGCTTTTGCCCACAACAATTGCGACAATGCGTGGAGCTTTGGGAAGTAAATCGCCATTTGACATAATCTTTTGTGTATGGATAAGCTCGGTGGTAGCGTTATGTATGGGACTTTTTGTGTCTAAAATTTTCTGCAGAATAAGGAGAAATAAATGGAACTTGTGATGCCGTGTGTGATAGGCACAGTGCTGCTTTACGGTCTTGTCAAAAAGGTTCAGGTTTTCGAGGTTTTTACAAATGGTGCAAAAGACGGAGTGCGACTGCTGTACACAATTGCTCCGACGTTGATTGGATTAATCGTGTCGGTCAGTATGCTCAAAGCTTCGGGTGCATTGACGCTGTTGTGTGAGTGGCTGTCACCGCTTACGGATAAACTGGGGTTTCCGAGTGAGCTGTTGCCGATGAGTTTATTAAGACCGATTTCAGGCGGAGGTTCAACAGCTCTGCTCAATCAGGTGCTAAAAGACTACGGACCCGACAGCTTTTTGGGGCGGTGTGCATCGGTTATAGCAGGGTCAACAGAAACGACGTTTTACGCAATAACGATGTACTATGGTGCGGTCAGGATAAAGAAAATCCGCCACACGCTTTTCTCTGCGTTGGTGGCGGATTTTGTAGCAGCAGTGGTCGCTGTTATGACGGTGAGGATGTTTTTATCGTAGGATTTGGCGTGAACATAAAACCGCAAACGGTGCGTTGTTTTCTCTCCCTCCGTCTTTTGCTACGCAAAATCCACCTCCATCGTCAGAGGGAGGCATGCGGAACGTCATAAATGCCGTACCCTACGGGTGGTAAACAAACGTGGGTGTTGTAATTGTAGGGGACGGGTTCCCCGTCCCGGAAAATTGGTGCTGATGCACGGCGGGTCGTCGAGTCGCCGACCCCTACGGATGTGGCAGAAACGTTGTATATAAATCGTAGGGTTTGGCGTGAACATAAAACCGCAAA